>JAGWQP010000517.1 GCA_028876805.1 Acidobacteriota bacterium
CCGGTTTCTCCGAAATACTTGCGGGCCGCCTCGTCGGCCGCATTGTCCTTGACGTCCGGCTCAATGTGAACATGTGTATCGATGGCGGCTAGCCGCCCGGCGTCGAAGTGCTTTCGATTTTCCATGCTTTGGCGGGGTCCCAGCCTTACGCCGCAAGCCCTTATCTTACCCTGCTCTCTGAGCCTCATGTCAGCAGACAACACCCCTAACCCCTAGCCCATGTTTGCGCTAGCGCAAACATCTAGCTCCAGACACGACACTCGGGGCTCACCGGCCTCAGTAGGGGCAAGCTCCCGAATAGCCGTATTCAGCCGATCAGAGCAAGTTCCGAACGAAATACTTCGGTGAGACAAGGCCGGCCGATGACGAGTAACTACCGCAAAATCCAAGTTTATTCTCTATCGAACGGTCCGCTGGTTCTCCAGGCCCTTACTCCACGGTAGCCAGCAACATCGAGGAATGCGTCCGGTAAAAGCGATAGGTCGCCCGAAATGCCAGCAGCATCAGAACCGCGGCGAATCCGATGGTAATCGCCAAAGAAGAACCCAGCATTTTCTCGCTGTGAAACAGCCGATCGTTCAACAGGCCAGGCATTAGCGGGCCAAGAGTCAAGCCTCCCAAGTTGAGCAGAAAAAGAAACAAGGCCGATACCTGGCCGCGCACCTGGTTGGGAAAAATGCGTTGGAGAGCGGCCGCTGACGTTCCCATGGGTAGGGCCAGAAAGAAGATGCCGGGCGCCATCAGCCAAAGGGCCGAATTCGCGCTCGGGAGCAGGTACGCGGCGGGCAGCATCAGGGCCGTGCCGAAGGCCGAGACCACTCCCACCCGCAACGGAGCTTCCAACACGCCGTGCTTCTGCCAGTGGTCGCTCAACCATCCGCCCGCGTACATCCCGGTGCAGCCGAAGATCAACAGAAGCAGCGCCAGGCCGCGCCCGGACTGGCCCGGGGTCCAGTGATGCAGCCGCTGGAAATAGGTGGGCGTCCAGGAGATCAGGGCATAGGTGGGCACGGCCTGAAAAATCGCCCCGATCGAAATCCCCACAAGCGATTGCCGTCGCCGCCCCATCGCGACAAGCGATTCCGAAAAACTGAGTTGCTGGATGCGGCCGTCCCGGCTGCGCAGCAGCTCCCGGCGGACAGGCTCGCGGATGGTATATGCCAGCAGCGCGAACAGAACGCCGGGCACACCCACGAAGAGGAACGTGATCCGCCAGGCGGCCATGGTCCCGAGCCAAGGTACGGCGACCGTCGGTGTGTGAGCCACCAGATCCACGATGATTCCGGTCACGACGAGCGAGAGGCTCGACCCGAAAAAGACGCCCATATAGTAGACGCTGATGGCCACGCCGAGCCGTTCGGCGGGAAAGTAATCGGCGATCAGCGAGTACGCTGCCGGAGAAAGGCTCGCTTCGCCGACTCCCACCCCCATGCGCGCCAGAAACAGCGACCAGAAGCTTCGCGCCACGCTCGATAGTGAGGTAAATAAGCTCCAGAACACTATGCCGAGCGCGATCAGACCGCGACGGCTGCGCCTGTCCGCGATGCGGCCGAGCGGCAGCCCCATGAAGGTGTAAAAGAGGCCGAATGCCAAGCCCTGCAGCAGCCCCACGCGTGTGTCGCTGATCGCCAGATCGCGCTTCAGCGGGCCGACCAGCAGGCTGAGGATCTGCCGGTCCATGTAAGAGAGCATGTAGATGGCGGTCAGCGCCCAAACGACGTACCACGCATACGCCAGGCTGGGCTGCCGGGCGCCGGTTTCGGCGACCGGCGCCTGCGTTTTGGAAGCGGGAGGGCTCATGCGCCGGACCATTATGTCATGAATCGACGGCAGGACTCGGCCGCTCAAACTGTTCGAAAGTTACTAACCCCGGGCTGGCGATATCTGGCGATAGCGATAGCTGGATGAATTTGCACACACACCCGGCGATGAACTGTTACGATCCGGGAGGCATTCATCGTGAGTGGCCCAACTCCGAAGTCGCTTCGCAAACCGGTCCCGCCTTGTTGAACCTGCGAGAGATGCTCGTCCGGGAGATCGAGCCCGGGGAGCGGATCTCGGAACTAGGTGGAGGAGCTCGCCGGGGGGTCTCGCGCACGCCGATCCCAGTCGCGCTCGACTGTTTTGGCCAATCAGGGCCTACTTGATCTCGCGGCTGGCGGCGGCTTCGTCGTCAAGGAGTTTACGCTGGCCGACATCTTGGGACGCCATCGAAGTGCGCGGGTTACGGGAGGGCACACGGCGCGCCTCACTGCGGACGGGCTCACTCACGATTCGTGAACTGGACCCCGTTACGCCGCTTGAGAGACGAGGGATGCGATCCTGGCTCCCGCCATCGATTCGTTTGCCCGTTATCTGGACCTGAACGAGCCTTTCCTACGAACGTTGGTCGACCTCACCAACAGTCCCATGTTGCGGTGGATGATAAAACGGGTTCTGGCACCCCGGTTGGCTGCCCCGAGCGCTTGGTGTTGGCCGGCTCCATGCTCCCCAGGGCCGCGGAGGGATCCGCGTGGCGCATGAACCGCACTGAAGCGATCGAGAAGCGTCAGAGAACCCCCGCCGAAAGCCCCGGCCCGGGAGCACTCCCTCATGTCGCGCCACACTCTCGAAGCCGCTCTCGCCGGTTGATTCGGTCGCAAGCTCGGTGCCGGGCGCCCCGTGGGTGAACGTCGCGGGCGCCGCTTAACCCCCGTCGGTTCCGGGGAGATTGCCGGCGATTCTTTTTGTTCGGTTCCACACGTTCCTGTAACCCACACATACTCCATATAGATAAAATTCTTGACGTGCTACTATATATTGGGCCAACA
>JAGWQP010000518.1 GCA_028876805.1 Acidobacteriota bacterium
TCATCCGGCGCGTCGCGGAAGGGTGCATCGAGACCGAGGCCGGCGAGTTCCGTACGGTCGCTTACACCAGCGACCTCAATCCCGAATATCACGTGGCGTTGGTGCGCGGCGAGGTCGCCGGCCAGGAGGGCGTGCTGGTCCGCATGCACTCCCGCTGCATCTACGGAGATGTGTTCGGTTCCACGGCCTGCGCCTGCGGCCGCCTGGTGCGCGACTCCCTGCGCGCCATCGCCGAAGAAGGACTCGGCGTGCTGGTATACCTGCACGAGAGCGGTCCCGGCTTTCAGGTGGAGCGGGACGCCGCCGGCCAGCAACGCCTGAGTTCGCACAACCGCGAATTCATGCATTACACCGGAGCAGCCGGACAACGCCAGTTGCAGCACGAGCACGGCATTGGCGCCCAGATCCTGTCCGACCTGGGTCTGCATACCATCCGGCTGCTTACCAACCACCCGCGGAAGATTGTTGCGCTCGAAGGATTTGGCATCGAAGTGATGGATCAGATCCCGGTTCCTCCTGGGCCGGGAACTTGAGCGGGCCGCCCGTTCCGCTAATAATCAGTACCGGATACCGTCCTCATGATATGAAGCCGCCAACTCTTACCGTCGCGACCTTGATCGTGGTTTTTGCCGGGCTCGCGCCCGCCGCCGATCCGCAACTGGTCAACCTGGTCATGCCTGAAGCCCAGGTGCTGGCCGGCATCAATGTGGATCAGGCCAAGACCACTCCATTCGGCCAATACCTGCTGAGCCAGATTCAGTCACAGGGCCTCCACTTAGGGCAGATCTCCGGCCAGACCGGCTTTGACCCCACGCGCGACCTGCGCGAGTTGCTCCTGGCATCCGACGGCACTCCCCAAACCGGGCTTGTGTTGGCGCGAGGCGCCTTCGACGCCCAAAGGATCCAATCGGCGGGGCTGGCGGGCGGCGGCGTTATGGAAAGCTACAAAAGCCTCAACATATTGGAGGATCCAAAGCGCACCCACGCCGTGGCGTTTCTCGATGCGACCTTGGCGGTAGCCGGTGACCTTGCCAGCGTGAAACGCGCCGTTGACCGCCAGTCCCTTGCCGCGCCTCTGCCTGCTTCCGTCATCGTCCAGGTGGGCCAGTGGAGCGGTGCCAACGACGCTTGGGCACTCACCACCGTGCCGCCTTCTACATTGAAGCCTTCGGCAGCGCCCGTTCCTCCGAACCCCGCCTTTCAAAACGCATTCCAGAGTATCCAGCAGGCCGCCGGCGGCGTGAAGTTCGGAACGCAGGTCGTCTTCACCGCTCAGGCGCAAACCGATAGCGCACAAAACGCCACCGCCCTGGCCAACGTCTTGCAGTTCCTCAGCAGTCTGGCGCAAATGCAGGCACCGCCCCCGAACGCGCAGGTCGGGGCGCTCTTACAGGGCCTCGCTGTGACGTCCAGCGGGAGTCTCGTCAATTTCTCGTTGAGCGTGGCGGAGACCGAGCTCGAGCAAATCATGAAGAGCCGGCCTGCTCGAACCCCGAATTCTGCCGACCGCGCGCCGCGCCGCCGGCTGTAGCACCAAAACGGGCGCCGGGTTACGGAGTCTGGCCTCCATTGAACGCAATGACGCCGCGATAGACCCAGATGGCTCCCGAGACCGCCAGCAGCGCAATCGAGGCGTAGCCGAAGCGCTTAGCCCAAACGGTGAGACGCTCGACTTTCGCGGTGATCATCCGCTGCTCGGCCGCCTGTCGCGACTCCGCCGGATCGAGGATCACCATATTGTCCTCCCGCAGCCCTGCCAGGGACTTGAAGATCATCAGGACGATGAAAATCGCAGTGACCGAACCCCAGGCGATCAACACCCAGTTTAGAAAAGTAGTACCAAACATGGGCACCCCCTTTCGTCTTCTTTCAGATATAGTGCGCAAACCGGCAACCGAAGTCAACAGGTGCCGTCGAGTTACTCGAGTGGAATTTCGTAATAGAGAAGTTCCTTGTTTGTCGTGGCGTCGGCCAAACCGCTCAGGTAGAGAGTCGCGCCGCGCTGGAGCCCGGTCTGGAAATAGAAGAATCCGCTCGCCGTCTGGCCGGCCGGCAGCATTTTAGCCGCGAAGGCGCGCCCCTCGATCTCCCATGCGTTCAGCGGGTTCCTCTTCAGTTTCGCCACCTTCGGGGTGCCCGCCGGTCCCGGGATCAGATCGGGACGCCGCGGGCCGTTCAGGTACTTGACCTCACCCGATGGCGTGGCTTCCACCTTGTCGCCCCGCGGACCGGTGTACACCGCCTGGATGCGATCCAGACGGATGGTTTTGTCGGTGTCGTTTTCAATCACCACCAGCACCGGCAACACGCCCAGTTCGTAAGGGTTCAACTTGCCGAATGCCGTCTTGGCCTTTTCAGCGTCCACAAACGGGTCCACGCCGATGGTCACCTGCGAGGCGGTCTGGTGATGGGCATAACTGGCTGCTGCGGCCGCACGGAAAACTGCCGGTTCCTTGTCCGCCGCGTACGCCGTCGTTATACTCAGGAAAAGAACCAAACGTTTGAAAAGAAAAGGCATTTATTTTCTCTACCGGCTTGTTCAGGCGTTTGGGTTGCCGTGGCTGCTATTGTATTTCGTTTCGCGCGCCTGCGCGAACCGGGACTACGCGCGTTCGCTCCCCGAGCGGTTCGGGTTTTTGTCACCCTCATGTAGACAGACCGGTCCGGGTGCCATCTGGTTGCATGTCGTTTCGTTGGGAGAGGTGCTTTCCTGCCTGGAATTGCTGCGTGGGCTCCGCCGCGAATTTCCGCAGACCCGCCTGTTCGTCTCCACCTCCACCGTCGCAGGTCGCTCCGTCGCCGAGGAGAAGGTCAAGCGGACCGGTCTGGCCGACGGAGTGTTCTACGCGCCAGCCGACACCGTTTGGGCTGTCCGAAGCGTCCTGCGCAAGCTTCGCCCGTCGCTCGTGCTAGTCGCCGAAACCGAGATCTGGCCGAACCTGTTTCGTGAGGTGAAGCGCACGGGCGCCAGCCTCCTGGTGGTCAACGGCCGAGTCTCGGACCGCACACTCCCACGTTACCGGGCGCTCCGATGGTTCTTCGGCGCAGTGTTGCTGGCGGCCGACCGCATCCTGGCCGAGAGCGAGACCATGCGCAAGCGCTTTGTGGAAATGGGCGCACCTCCCGAACGCGTGCGCACCGTTGGTAATTTCAAATTCGATTTCGAGGCGCGCCCGGCTTCCGTGGAGTCCCCCGTGCGGGCCTTCGTCGAACGGGTGCGGCCCGCCGCGGTCTGGATCGCGGCCAGCACCATGCCCCCTGCCGTAGCCGGCGACCCGGATGAAGACGACGCCGTTGTGGCGGCTTTTGGGGAACTCGCCGCGCGCCATCCGGGCCTACTTCTGATTCTGGTTCCGCGCAAGCCCGAGCGCTTCGACCTGGCGGCCGACAAGCTCGAAGCGGCCGGCGTCCGCTATCTGCGGCGCTCCCGCCTTCAGGAATCCGACTCGCTCGCGCTCCCGGGCGTTCTGCTGCTCGATTCGATCGGCGAACTAAGCGGCCTTTTTGCCATCGCAGACGTAGTTTTCATGGGAGGGTCTCTCGCCAGCCGAGGCGGTCACAACCCGATCGAGCCGGCGCTGTTTTCCAAGCCCGTCGTTACCGGTCCGCACATGGAGAACTTTCAGGCCGTTGCCGCGGATTTGCGCGCCGCGGGCGCTTCGGTCGAAATCACTACTGCCCGAGAACTGGCGGGCGCGGTCCAGGGGTTGCTCGACGCCCCTGATGGTGCCCACCAGATCGGATATCGCGGGCGGGCCACAGCCGAAGCCCAGCGGGGCGCCACCGGGCGTACGGTCGCCGCCGCCCGCCAACTCTACGATGCCGGCCTCCCACGCTATCGGCCGGCCCAGCCCTGGCTGGCTCTCAGCTGGCCGCTGGCGCGCGTCTGGATGTGGGGTGCTCGCCGCCGCCAGCGACGCCAACTCGACCGCCAGCGACGCCTGGATGTCCCCGTGATCAGCGTCGGCAATCTGACCATGGGCGGCACGGGCAAAACGCCCTGTGTACTGCGGCTGACCGCCGATCTCAGGCAGCGCGGACACATGCCCGGCATCCTGACGCGCGGCTACGCCCGCCACTCGCCGGAAAAGCAGATGATTCTTCCTCCCGGCGCCGAGGTTCCCGCAGGACGCACCGGAGACGAGCCGCAGATCTTCCTCCGATCCGGCCTCGCGCCAGTCGGCGTCGGCGCGAACCGCTGGGCAGCTGGTGGTGCCCTTCGCCGCGAATTCGGCGTCGACGTTCTGCTGCTCGATGACGGCTTTCAACACATCGTGCTCGCCCGCGACGTCGACATTCTGCTCGTCGACGCTCTCAGCCCCTTTGGCGGCGGCACGGTGTTCCCGATCGGCCGCCTGCGCGAGCCACTGGCCGGGTTGGCGCGCGCACACATCCTCGTCATCACCCGCTGTGAGATCAGCGATCTGGCCGGCGCCATCGAGCGCGAAGTCGGCGTCTGGAACCCCTCGGCCTCGGTCTTTCGCGCCCGCCTCGAGCCCAAAGCCTGGGTGGAACACCGGAGCGGCCGCCGCTTTCCGCACCCGCAAAGGCCCTTCGACAGGGCCGGGGCTTTCTGCGGTCTCGGCAATCCGCAAGCTTTCCACCGCACGCTGGAGCGGCTTGGGGTGAGCCTCGCCGACTGGCTGGAGTTCGATGATCACCACCGCTATCGCCCGCAGGAGCTGCGAAACATCGCCGCCCAGTTCCGGGCACGAGGCGCCGCAGCGCTTGCGACTACCGAGAAAGACGCGATTAACCTCTGTGAAGGAGCCGACGACTTACTGGCCCCGCTGCTGCTCTACTGGTTGGACACCGCGTTCGTGGTGGACCGCGAAGACGAGTTCCTCCGCGAAATCGAACGGCGTCTCTAACGGGCACCGTCCCCTCGAGCCGGCGTATGCGTTTGAGCGCGCAGCGTCCTACACTGACTTCATGGCGAAAGAAGTGACCCTCACAAGGAGTTTGCCGGCGCGGCGGCGCTGGGTGTTTGAGAAGAATACGATGGGGTTCCCGCGCGCGCTCCGCGAGGCAATCCCCGATCACCCCACCTCGATCGGGCGCGTCCTAAAGATCGACTCGATGAACGGGCACGCCACGAATACAACGCTGTTCGGCCCAGGCGTTCATCTTAAAGTGGTGGTGAAAGAGACAGGCAGGCTGAAAGGGGAGTTCGTGATTCGTATAGACCTGGAACCAACTGCTGCTCGCACGTTGGCCGAAACCCTGCTGACGCTTGCCGACCAGGCCGACAAGTCGCGGGATGAATGAGCTGGGCCTCGTCGGCGCCGGGCGTGACGGGGTGGGAGTACAGACCGCAATACGGGCCGGTCTCCAATGCGGCCGTCCATTGGGCTGTACGGTGCTCAGCCGACCGCCTACTGCGTGCTTTCCGCTGCGCGGGCCCCGGAGAGCATCCCGCTCATACCGTAATTGCCTTCGTGGCAGGCGTACTCAAACAGCGGCCCTGGCGCTTTCGTCATCGGAATCTGGGCCGTCCAGGGACGCATAAAGGTGGCCGGGTCGTCGACATGAAATTCGTACTGGATCGTATCGGGGTCGGTGCGCGTGAAGCGCTCCACCAGGCGGAGGCCAGCGCCCGAACCGGCGAAATCGGTCTGACCGGTGAAGTTGGTCGTTTCGACCACCAGCGTGCCGCCTTCCCAATGGCCCCGCGAGTCGCCCATCCACTGGCGGATATGCGCCGCGAGATGGGGGCGGCCATCCAGGGGGATGACGCGCACATCGTGAATCTGTTCCGACAGGATCGCCAAGTAGTCAGCTGTCTGGACGATTTGATAATTGGCGTTGTAATTGGCCGGCATCATAGGCGGGCCGGCATTGGGTGTAGCGATGCAACGTTCGGCCGGAGAGCGATCTTCGGGGCCGTCGAAAGCATGCAACCGGCGTGCTTCGGCGCGGTCGGCGGCGCGCTTTTTCCCCGCGGAGGTCAGGGCGGGAATGCGGCCATCCGGTGTATCGATGATGAGCGAGGTGCGGCGACTCGGAACCACCTTGCCACGGTCCCGCCAGAACTCGTTATAGGCGCGGTTGACATCCGTGGCGGCGCCCCCATCGCGGCGGTCGGCATCCACTTGCTGGAGAGCTTGCTTGGCGAAGTCAGCGGCTTCCTGCTCGGTGAGAAATTCCTTATCGGCGAGAATGGTCGGTCGCTCGAGCGGCGTCAGCGTGGCGTTGGTCCAAATGCCCTCGAGGTCCGAGTGGCCATCAGGCGTGCGGGGCGGGTTTGACGAAGCAGGCGCGGCCGCGAGCGCCACGAGAGCAGCGGTGAGGGAAGTCATCCAGCGGTGAATCATCGCAAACCTCCTTTGTAGGCCCACTTCAGGGCGCGTTGGCCGAACGATTCGCCTAAGTAGATGTTGCTTTTCGAA
>JAGWQP010000519.1 GCA_028876805.1 Acidobacteriota bacterium
GGATGCGGTCCCGGAAATCGATCATCGTCTGAATGGAGTAACAGACCGGCAGACCGGCGACTCCGGCATTTTCGGGCCTCCCCTTGCCGTTCGGATAGTGGCACAGCGAGCCGGCGACGACACCCGGCTTGTTGCCGTGACCACGACTTCTGGCATCGTCGGTTGATCTTCCCGATATCGGTCGGGCCGGCCCGAAGCGGTCGGAGATCTGCGCTCGGGTGAACGGCCATCGGCTCCCGAAAAGATGTTTCAAGCTGGTCTCCGGCGCGGGAGCCGCCACCGGCGGTAGCGGGTCTCAAGGTCCCGGGAATCCCAAGCCGACAGGGTGGCGAATCAATGGCCAAAGCGGCGCCGGGGGTCAACACGGACACCATCGACATGGTTGCAACTCCAACTGTGCTCTTCCCACTACCTCCTGGTGCGCTAGAAAGCACCGACCGAACTCCGGGGGCGGCACCTTGCATCCTTCGGATCCGGTGATTACGATCGCAATGCGCGTGCAGAAGAATGTTACTCACCAGAAGCCCCACGCCCGCGCGCGCCTCGTGTGAGGGAAGGGGGGGCGCCAGTATTGCTGACGGCCGCGGCTGGGTGTAGACTTCAACATCAACGACGGTATCCGGGGTGACCGGATTCCTCGTGAGAAAGTCAGAGGGCGTCATGGGTATCGCGGGAAATGGCCGCAGCAGATCGGGCGGCAATGTCCTGGGGTGCATGGCGGCGCTGGCCCTGGGCGTTTTCGGTTTATCGCCCGTGCAGCGCCTGTGGCTGGGTTCTCCTCAACTGGTCTCCATTCAGGAGATACCTGAGATGGGAGACAGTTGTTTCCGTCCAAGCCAGGATTTCAGCGTGGCCCCACGGCAGGAACCGAGCTTGCTAGCGGCATTTCAGACGACGCCGGTCTATGCCCAGGACAACCTAGGCACCGAGGACGTGACTCGCCCTCCGGCGCGCAACATTCGGGATACGGCTCCGACCTTCAGTTCGGTCGGAGTGGATGCGGTGCGGAACGAAGTCTACCTCCAGGACAGTAATCGATGGAGTATTCGCGTCTTCAGCCGGCTGGACAATGCCAAGCCCGGTGAACCGCCGACCGAACCACGGCGGGTGATTTCGGGGCCGACCAGCGATGTTCAGTTCAACAGTTGCGTTTGGGTTGACCCGGGCAGCGGGGATATTTACACGGTAGAAAATGATACAGGCGACTCGATTGTTGTGTTTGCGAACAGGGCCACGGGAGATGCTGAGCCCTTGCGAAAGCTGAAGGTCACACATCGTGCGCAGTCCATGACCATTGATGATGCGACCGGGGAGCTTTTCCTTTCGGTTCAGTACCCACCGCAGGTGGCCGTATATAGTAAGACGGCTTCCGGAGATGCCAAACCAATACGCCTGATTGAAGGACCAAAGACTCGCTTCTCGGACGTCCACGGCATCGCGATCGACACCAAGAACAAACTGCTGTACGTCAATAACTGGGGCAATGTCAGCGACTACAAGGTTGCGGGGTCAGGCCACTTTGAGCCTCCTTCGATATCGGTCTATCCCACGACTGCCGACGGCGACACGGCTCCGCTGCGCGTCATTCAAGGCGCAAAGACGCAGTTGGATTGGCCGGGCGCGATGTCGGTCGATCCCGATACCGGGGATCTTTATGTCGCCAACGATATGGGCCAGTCGATTCTTGTTTTTCGACGGACGGACCGCGGCGATGTCGTGCCAGCGCGAGTCGTCAAAGGACCTAGAACCCATCTGAGCTATCCCGCAGGCGTGTTCGTGGATGCCCGGAATAAAGAACTCTGGGCTTCCAACCTCGGCAACTCGACGGCGACGGTGTATCCGCTTACCTCCGATGGAGACGTCGCTCCGCTGCGCATGATCCGCGGCGCCGAGGAGAACAAACAGTCTCTTAAATTCGGCAAGACCGAAGCTCTAGCTTATGACAGCAAACGGGAAGAAATCCTGGTGCCGAATTGAGTGATGCATCCGCAGATTGCGGCCTTCGCCAGGTTGGCGGGGGAAAACACTCCACCGGTTCGAGCCTTGGAAGGGCAAAAGACATTGATCAGCAGGACCATGCATGGATTTGCCTATGACGCGCCTCACGATGAAATCGTGGTCATGAGTCCTCTGGCGCAGGCGGTTCTGACGTTTCGCGGAGGGGCGAACGGGGAGGAACCGCCGATTCGGGTGATCCAAGGACCTCACACACAGATCCAAGGAACGGCCTACGGAGCCAACGCCATCGTCACCGTGGACCCGGTGAATGGCGAGATCTACGTTCCGGTGGTCCCCAATGCAATCCTAGTATTTGACAGGAACGCGAGCGGGGATGCGACTCCCAAGCGCGTTCTGAATGGCGGCTCGATCAACATAAGCGGGCAGACCGGAGTCAGCGTGGATCCGGTCCACAACTTGCTGCTGGTCAACGGCCGCAATGCCATGTACCTTTTTGATCGGACCGCCAGCGGAGATGCACAACCGAAGGCGGTGATCCAGGGGCCGAGGAGCCAAATGGGGAGCGTCCACGAGTTTCAGGTAACATCGAAGGGTTGGCTAATCGCGGCCGGCGGGGATTTCGCGGGCGGCACCGGGTTTGTGGGCGCCTGGAGCATCGACGACAAAGGCGATGTGGCGCCGCGCTGGAGAATTCCGGTGCAGCAGCTCACCGGCTACGTGCCCTACTCCATTGTTCTCGATCCGGTTCATCAGGAGATGATGATGGCCGCAGCCGGACGGAGCAATCGAATCCGACCCCCTAACGGCATCATGAATACAGTCATCACCTTCTCCTGGCCGGAAATCTTTTAGCGCCCAAAATTGATCGCCGATGGGCGGTACCGCCGTGCGCAACCCACACCGGCAGCGCGCCTTGGCTGGCGCACAGTCACGCGATGTGAAATTCATAATGCCAACACTGAGGGCACGTTTTGGCGGGCAGACCGTTTGTCTCCGGATTTCCCGGTGAGAACGGCTAACGTTTCTGCCGGGTGTTGTCGACCGAGACCGAAGGGCGTGCGGCGGTTGCCTTAGACCCAAGTTCTCTAGCCTCGCAAGGGCAACTCTCGTCACCGAAGCGAGCTAGGAAGGATTCACGAGGCGGTTCCTGCCTACAATTTGGATTCCGCTCAGGCGAGTCGCAGGGGGACACCGAGGGGATCAAAGGTGCGTTGCTGAATCGCGGTGGACGCGACCGAAGCATGGTGCGGGTTGCTGGGGTTTGGTCGGCCACGGTTCTGGCGCCTGCGCTCATGGAAACCGTGGTAGAGGTGGTATCGAGCACGGGGCTCTCCGCGGACACTGTGACCGTTTCGTTCTGCGCCAACGGTCATCTGGATGTCGACCTCGGCAGAATAGCCCGCAGTGATCTGGATGCCGTCCCTCACGTACTGCTGAAAGCCGGCCTGTGCCGCCCCGAGCCGATAAATGCCGACCGGCAGTTGCTCGAAATGATAATTTAACTCCCCCCAATCCGCAGGAGTGGACCGGGGCGTCAAGAGCAATTGATTGTTCAGCGCAACGACGGATGAGACACCCGCGGCAGCGAGAATCACAATCGGCAGGCTGACTGGAGCGAGTCAAATCACAGGATTTTGCCACCGGAACCCTCGTGGCCTGTAGCTGTCATGGCGGCGTGTGAGAGTCAAGGCCAGCCCGCTTTTGCTGAAATGACCGCCGTCAGGGCAAGGTCAGGAACTGGTACTCGTCTCAAGAAAATTACGGCCCTGTTCGATCTGTTAGGATTAAAGGTTCACCCGAGGTTCTTGCCGCCTTGTCTACGGGCGAGTCTGGCAAGCGAATGCTTGGTATGTCCTTGAACGTGCTTTTGGCATTTCTGGCAGTGTCGCCGACCGCGCGCCTCATGCGCGGGCTCTTCGACGACACGTTCGCTGGAATCCACCAAATGGCTTGGTTCGACTGGGCGATGCTCGTCCCCTACTTCACGGTGCTGATCGTCCTGTCCGTATACGGGATTCACCGGTATGAGGTGATCCGAACCTATTTCAAGCATCGCAAGAACGTCACAGACGAAGCACCTCTGTCGTTCGAACAGCTTCCCCCGATCACGATTCAACTTCCGATCTACAACGAACGCTACGTTGTCGAACGCTTGATCGAAGAAGTAGTGAAAGTGGAATACCCGAAGGAACTACTGCAGATCCAAGTGCTCGACGATTCCGTGGACGACACGGCGCCCTTCGCCGAAGGGCTGGTCGAACGGTACCGCGCGCTCGGTTATCCGATCGAGTACCATCACCGAGCTGACCGTCACGGCTTCAAGGCAGGGGCGTTGCAGGAAGGTCTCCAGACGGCGACCGGCGAGTTCGTCGCGATCTTCGATGCCGATTTTTGCCCCCCGCCCGATTTCCTCTACCGCACGGTCCACCATTTCGCCGATCCGAAGGTAGGTGTGGTGCAGACCCGTTGGAGCTATTTGAACCGCGACTACAACTTCCTCACGGAAGTGGAAGCCATGTTGCTGGACGGTCACTTCATCCTCGAACACGGCGCGCGCTCCCGGGCCGGCTACTTCTTCAACTTTAATGGCACGGCCGGTATGCTGCGGAAGTCGATGATCACTGACGCTGGCGGTTGGCAGCACGACACCCTCACCGAAGACTCTGACCTGAGCTACCGCGCCCAGCTCAAGGGCTGGCGGTTTGTATATCTGCCGGGTCTGGATTGCCCGTCGGAACTGCCGGTTGAGATGCACGGCTTCCAAGTGCAGCAGTCGCGGTGGGCCAAGGGCCTGACCCAGGTCGCCAAGAAGCTTCTGCCGTCGATCCTGCGGGCCAAACTTCCCGCGCGGGTGAAGGCCGAAGCGTTTCTGCACCTGACGCCCAACTTTTCTTATCCGCTCATGATCGTGGTCTCGGCCCTGATGCTGCCCGTCATGATCGTGCGCTTTTACATGGGTGTCTGGCAGATGGTCTTCATCGACTTGCCATTGATTGCGGCATCCTTCTGGTCGATTTCGCTCTTCTACGTGGTGGCACAGCGCGAGCTCTATCCGAAGCATTGGAAACGTTCGATCTTGCTGCTGCCCATGCTCATTGCCGTTGGGGTCGGTTTGACCGTCATCAATACGCGAGCCGTACTTGAGGCCTTGTTCGGTGTGCAGACGGCATTTGCGCGGACCGCCAAATACAACGTCGGTGACCGTCCCGTGAACCTGGAGGTCAAGAAGTACCGGCGGCGCAGCGGATGGCTGCCTTACGCGGAGATCCTGGTGGGCCTCTACTTCGTGGCGATGGTGGTTTTTGCCGTCCAAACCGCCAACTTCTTTGCGATTCCGTTCCTGCTGCTGTTTGTGTTCGGATACTGGTGGGCGGGCTTCGTGACGCTCTACCAGGAACACCAAAACTGGCTGCGCTGGCTTCGGCAGCGGAAACTCGAACTCAGCCGCGTCTCGTAGCCGTCAGTCTCCATCCACAATCCGCCCGTCGCGCATGTGCACAGTACGATGCCCATAGGCCGCTGCTTCCGGGTTGTGCGTGATCATGAGGATCGTCTGGCCGAGGCGTTCGTTGAGGTCGCGAAGGACCTCCAGCACCGCCTTCGAGTTCTCGGTGTCCAGATTGCCGGTCGGTTCGTCGGCCAGCAGGATGGCGGGATGGTTCACAATGGCCCGGGCAATCGCCACGCGCTGCTGCTCGCCGCCGGAAAGCGCGTTCGGCTTGTGGTCTAACCGGCGCGCGATGCCCAGCAGGCGCACCACTTCTTCAAACTGCGCGTCGGGCTTCAGTTCCAACCCCGCCAGGTGCCGCGCTACTGCGATGTTGTCACGCGCCGTCAGGTTCGGAAGCAAATTAAATTTCTGAAACACAAAGCTCACTGTGCGCCGGCGCAGACGCGTGCGGCCGGCCTCGGTCATGGTGGCCAGGTCGCCGTCGGCCACGCGGACGCGCCCCGAAGTGGGCGGAGCCAGGCCGCCAATGATGTGGAAGAGCGTGGATTTTCCAGAGCCCGATGGCCCCACGATCGAGAGGAACTCAGCCGGGAGCACATCGAGATCCAAACCGCGCAGCGCCGCCACGTCCACGTCGCCCACGCGGTAGATCTTTCGCAACTCGCGCACTTCAATGATGGCTTGGCCCTCATTCATACGCCAGCGCCTCGATGGGATCATGACGTGCCGCGCTGAATCCCGGGTAGAGCGCGCCTAGGCCTGCGCCAGCGAGCGTAATCCCGCAGGCTATCGGCCACCATGAATACACGATCACCAGCGGAAAAGACGCCGGCACCAACGTGCGGATCAGCCAGTACGCGCCATAGCTCATCCCAATACCCAGCAGGGTGCCGCCGAGCCCCAGCATCAGCGCCTCGGTAAGAATAATTCCGAGAATGAAAGCATTAGAGGCGCCGAGCGACTTGAGGATACCGATTTCGCGCGTGCGTTGCAGCACCGCCATGTACATAGACAAGTACACCACCAGGAACCCGATGACGATCCCGATCACCATGATGACCACCGTGAACGGTTGCAGTCCCGGAATATTGTTGACGTTGAAAAGAGAAGTCCAGTCCGCCACCGAGTAGATCGGATAGTCCTTTAACAGACCCTTGAGATCCTTCACTACGTCATTCGTGAGACTGGAGTTGTCCAGTTTGAGGTAGATCTGGCTGACTTTGCCGAGGTTGCTGGTTCTCTCTTGCAGAATGCGAAGCGGCAGCGCGATCCGAGTGAGTTTGCCGCTCTCGATGATGCCACTGACACGCCAGTCGCGATTGAGGATATTGACGGTCGAACCCACGTGCAGGTGCTTCTGCTCTGCGTAGTATTGGTCAACAATCACGTCGTCGGCACCGCGAAACGGCCCTCCTTCGAGATAATTGAAACCGCCGCTCATGCGGTTGAATTGGTCGAGATCGATGCCGGTGGCCCCCAGAGTGATGCCTTCGACCGCCTGGTTCACCACTCCCATGGCCATCGCCACGTGTGGCTGCTTGGCCAGGAAGCCGACGACCCGCTCGTCCATTCCGCCGCTCAGGCTCAGCATCGTAGAGCCAGTCGGCCGGACAATGATGTCCGCGCCGATGCCCTGCGTCCGCCGGTTGTTTTCGTCCACCATTCCGTGGCTCAGGCCTACCAGGCAGAGGATGAGCGTGACCGGTACGCCGATCAGCAGTGCGCTCAGCAGGCTCCGCATCGGACGATGCTTCATATTCTCTTTGACGAGTTTGATGGTCACTTAGGGGGATTTCCTTTGCTAGCCGGAGCGGGAATGGTCTGCCCGACCCTCTGCAATTTGGTTCCCGCCGGTTGCTCGAGCACAAACTTATCATCCGATATACCCTTGTTGATGTCCATCTTTTGGACCTCGAGGACCACTGCGTATTCGTCGTGCGGCCGGTTGATTTCGATGTGTTTGGGAAAGGCTACGCCGTCGAAATCCCTCCAATTCGAGTAGCGCGCGTCGGTGAGGATATTGCCCGCGGAGTCGAGTAGGATCTGCCGAGCTAGCCGCAGGTCGACACGATTGAACCAGATGGTCCGCACGAGTTGCAGCTGCCCGCTGCCGGATTGATGCACCACATGGAGAATGTAAAATGCGTTGTCTTCGTCGGTGAAGTTCTCGAGGATCACTTTTTCGTCGGGTTCCAGCGGCCGTACCAGCAGAGCTTCCAGGAAGTGCTGCGGCCGGAGATTTTCCAGCTTGTTCTCCGAAGGCTTCTCGATGGTGTTGCGACCCACCAGAAAGCTATTCTTGGCCGGCACGTAAAGCTTGAAATCGATACCGTTCGAGACCATGTCGAAGGCCGTGTTGCGAACCACCGGATAGAGCCCGATGATGCGAATGTCGGCTGGCTTGCGAAATAGGATGTATCCGCGAACGTCCTTGTACTCCGTGACCCGGCTTTTCTCGGTGGTACCGAGCGCCGGTGTCATGTCCACCGTGGCGTTGAGATCTTGGACGGCCTCGAACTGTTCAGCGACTCTGCGCACGAGTGCCGGCTCCTGTGCATCGAGGAGCACGGGCGCCGAGGTCTTGGCGCCGGTGCGGGTGATAATCCTTCGTTTGACCACGCATGACGAAAGCCCGGTGCCGGCGAGCCACAACAAGATCATTGCGGCACCGAGGCGGGACGGTTGCATGGCTTCATTGTATGGCACTGCGGTTACAGGGCTATCCACGCTCGCGGACCGAAAGCCGTGATATAGTAAGACCGTATTCGTCGAAGGGCCTGTGGCGCAGTTGGGAGCGCGCTTCCATGGCATGGAAGAGGTCGTGAGTTCGAATCTCACCAGGTCCACCAGTCCAACCTTCTGAATTCACAGCCGATTCTTCCGTCGATTTTTTCGTGTGCCACAAACGTGCCAAAAGATCATTGATTCTCGCCTGCCTCCCCGCGCTCCATTTTGCATAATGCTTGCGCACGACCGTTTCGGTATCACCGAGGATATCGGCGGCCTCTTCGAAGGTTCCGCCCATCTCCAAAACCTCCGTCGCCAACGTATGGCGAATCGGTGCGGGCACGCGCCTGGCACACCGGAGATCCGGAATACGGCCACGAGTGTGCGCTTCACGTTGCGAATGAAAGTCTCTCGCGAGCCGTGGCCGCTCCAGAAGAAATATGGCCAGTTCGAACTATCGGCGCCACGAGGCAAAGGAAGTACCTCGAGGGCCGCTTGTAGATCGGCGTGCACCGGCAGCCTCACGGGCTTGCCGTTCTTGGCCGTCCGGAGAAAGATCTGTCCGTCCCGGATTCGGTCTCTTTCCAAGGTGGCAACGTCCGAGATGCGCAGCCCCGTGTAGCGGAGGACGAGGATCATGGCGCGCGCCCGGAGCCGCTCATACGCGCCACGGCCCATTTGGTCGCAGGCGGCGATAATACTGGCGACTTCCCGCGGCTCATACGGTTCCCGATCGGCCGGCTTCAGGTTCTTCGGCATCGGAACCTTTTCCGCCCAGTTGCGCAGAATCCACTCGTTATGGAGGCAGTGCCGGAAAAAGTGACGGATCGTTCCCAGTTCCTTCGTCCAGGTTCGGGCGGAC
>JAGWQP010000520.1 GCA_028876805.1 Acidobacteriota bacterium
CTCCCGTCTGGCCTCCGACGGGGGGTGGCTCGGCCATGGGTTCCGACGAGGACCGGAAGAATTTCCTGACGCAGGTTCGGAAGGCATGTGCGATCGGAAAGATGCTGAATGAGACTGGGATCCGGCGCTACGGCATTGTCCGGATCGACTCCGCCGTGAGTCCCGGCGAATGGGCCAAAGATCCCGTCGCTAATACACGTCGTATCGCGGAGACGTTCCGCGAAGCTTGTGGGATCGCAGAGGACTATGGCGAGCGTCTCGCCGCCGAGGGCGAGATCTGTTGGGGCGGGATGCATAGCTGGCGCCGCATGACGGAACTGCTCGAGCTGGTGGGTCGCCCGAAGACGCTCGGATTTCAAGCCGACATGGCGCACACGTTTCTGTTCACGCTCGGCTACAACGCGTCGGAGGACCGCATCCTGCCGCAGGACTTCGATTGGTCGCAGAAAGAAGTGCTCGACCAGGCGATCGGCTGCCTGACGCGCGCGCTGCGGCCCTGGACGATCGACTTCCACGTTGCGCAGAATGACGCTACCGTAAAAGGCTCCGGGTCGCACGACAAGACCGGCCGGCACTGCCTCCCGAAAGATCCCAAGGGAAAGATGGATGTAGTTCGCGTGGCGGGCACGTGGATGCGGGGCGATAACGGCGAACCTACGCGCGCGTTTCAGCACATCTGCTGGGACGGGTGCATGTTCTCCAATGAGACGATGATGCGGCCCGGCACCTGGCGCGAGATTCTCGCTACCATGAAGGCAGTTCGCAACGCCCACGGCTGGACCTGATCATGGCTACCAACAAGACGCTGAACATCGGGATGGTCGGGTACGGCTTCATGGGGCGGACCCACTCGAACGCATTCCTGCAGGCCGGCCGGTTTTTCGATCTGCCGTATCGTCCGGTGCTCCAGGCCGCCTGCGCGCGCAACCCGGAGCGCTTGAAAGCGTTCGCGGAGAATTGGGGCTATCGGTCCACGGAAACCGACTGGCGGCGGTTGGTCGATCGCAAGGACATCGACCTCGTCGACATTGCCAGCCCTAACGACACGCACGCTGAAATCGCCATCGCCGCGGCGAGAACCGGAAAAATGGTGCTGTGCGAGAAACCGCTCGGCCGCGACGCCAAAGAAGCCAAGGCGATGACGGAAGCTGTGGAGACCGCGGGCGTCGCCAACATGGTCTGGTACAACTACCGCCGTGTTCCGGCCGTGGTGCTGTTGAAGCACCTCCTTGATGAGGGACGCTTTGGAAAGATCTTCCACTACCGTGCGAAGTTCCTCCAGGACTGGACAATCTCCGAGGACTTGCCGCAGGGCGGCGAAGGCTTGTGGCGGCTCGATGTCGCCGTGGCGGGAAGCGGCGTGACTGGCGATCTGCTGGCGCACACCATCGACACCGCGCTTTGGCTGAACGGATCGATCCGCGAAGTCGCCGCGATGACCGAAACATTCATCAAACAGCGCAAACACAATCTGACGGGAAAGCCTCAGCCCGTGGGAATCGACGATGCCAGCGCCTTCCTGTGCCGGTTTGAGAACGGCGCGCTGGCAACCTTCGAAGCTACCCGTTACGCTCGCGGCCACAAGGCGCTGTACACTCTCGAGATCAACGGCGAGCATGCCTCCGCCATGTGGGACCTGCACGATCTGCACCGCTTCCATTATTTCGATCACCGCGATGAAGGTCAGTTGCGCGGTTGGCGAAGCGTTCACGTGACCGATAGCGATCATCCTTACATGAAACGGTGGTGGGTGCCGGGCCTTCAGATCGGGTACGAGCACACGTTCATTCATCAGGTGGCCGATTTTCTGCAGGCGCCTGGCGAAGGTAAGGCGGCGGCGCCGACTTTTCGCGATGGGCTCGCGACCGATCAGGTAACCGACGCCGTGCTCAAATCCGCCGCGAGCAGGCAGTGGGAAAAGGTTCTTCCGGCGCAAGCCGGCAGCGCACCGTGAACGTCACGTATCGCGGCCGCCGCGCGGCGGTTCTCGAAAACGGCGCCTTGCGGGTGACCGTGCTCGAAGAAGGCGGCCATATCGCCGAGATCTTCGATAAGCGTGCCGGGGTGAGTCCGTTGTGGACTCTGCCCTGGGCCTCGATTGAACCATCGGCCTACAATCCCGACACTCATCCCGAATACGGAAACGGGCCGGACGCGCAACTATTGGCCGGCATCATGGGCCACAACCTGTGCCTCGACACGTTCGGCGCGCCGTCGCCGGAAGAATTCCTGGCCGGGGTCCCGGTCCACGGAGAAGCGTCGATCGTTCCTTACCAAATCCGTAGTATCGACAATCAGCTGGTGACGACGGCGCGCTTGCCGCGTGCCGGGCTGCTGTTCGAGCGGCGCCTCGTGTTGCGCGGCCGTGGCGTGCATGTCACCGAAGCCGTCGAGAACCTGGCAGCGAGTGATCGCCCCATCGCCTGGACCCAGCACGTCACGCTCGGCCCGCCTTTTCTCGAGCCAGGCACGACTCGATTCCGCGCCACTGCGACACGCTCAAAGGTCTTCGAAGGTCGCTTTGGAGACGCCGACTACCTGGTTCCGGCCGCCGAATTCGAATGGCCGCGCGCCCCAGAAGCAGGCGGCGGATTCGCCGACTTGCAAGTCTTCAATGATTTTGCGGCTTCCGGCGGTTTCACTACGCACCTGATGGACCCGGCACGTGAATACGCGTTCTTCGTGTCGTTCACGCCACAGTTCCGCCTGGCGTTCGGTTACATCTGGAAGCAGCAAGATTTCCCGTGGATGGGCATTTGGGAGGAAAACCACAGCCGCGCCAATCCACCGTGGAATGGTCGGAGCCTCGCCCGCGGGATGGAGTTTGGCGTCTCGCCCTTCCCGGAGTCGCGCCGGACCATGACCCAGCGCGGCCGACTCTTCGGCGTTCCCACTTACCGTTGGCTACCGGCCGGAAGCCGGGTTGAACTGGAGTATTGGGCCGTAACTCAGGAGGCGCGGACAATTCCGGAATATCTCAGTCCGCCAGCCTGAATTCTCAGAACGACCACGCCGGATTGCCGGATGCGCCCGCCAGGACTGTCTGTACCAGGCCGTCATTCGGATAGAAATGATCGACCGTTTCCGGCGTGATGATCTGATGTTTCACGAACACCGCCGGGGGAACCGGGCGGCGATTCAATAGGTCGAGACTCACCCGGATCAGGTCATCGCCGTAGCGTTCCGGAAAATATCCGACCGAGCCCACCAGCCGCGTGTTGGGCTCGCGCAGTTCGGCCCGGCCTTCCGGCGATGCGTTGTGGCTCATCGCCGCGCAGCGCTCGGTGCGCCCGGCTTCCTGAAACGCGCGCAGCGCGCCCAGCGCGCTCGTATCGTTGATGGCCCCGACAATGATCCGCCGCGCGTTGGAAGAGCGCAGCTGTTTTCTCACGGCCGCGAAACTCTTGTCAAAACAGCCGTCCCCATCGATATGCATGACCGGGCAGTTACTAAGATTCGGCAGGATTTCCCTGAGCCCGACCAGCAATCCGGTGAGCCGCATGCGCGGCAGTTGGCCGGCCCGCGGGAGCTCCATCAGGATGATTTCGTCGGCTTCGGCCTCCCACCGCCGCTTCACCCACCGGCCGAGATACCGGCCGCCGATCAGGCCCGCTTCGTAGTTGTTAGCGCCGTAGTACGTCGCTCCCGGGTGGGGGATTTCAATCGCAATGAGGGGGATGTTCGCCGCCCGATACTTCTCCGCAACAATCGGCGCCACGTTCTCATCGGTCTGAAACTCAATCACGAGGTCGACTTTTTCGCGCACCAATAAATCGGCGTTGCGCTGTGCTGTTTTTGGATTGTACTGGTTATCGAGGCAGAGCAGCTCGATCCCTTCCGCGTCCGCCGCCCGCCGCAGACTCGCCGACACCTCCTTCGAAAATCCGTACTCCGTGCCTTGGGCGCAATAGCCCAGCCGGTACAGGCGCTGTTTGAACGGACGAAGGCACGACCGGTACAAGTTCTCTCCGACCTTTTCCACCATCCCGCATTTCTCGAGCGTGTATAGCAGGCGGAACGCCATCGTCTTCGGCAGACTGCTCCGCTTGGAGATTTCCCGCAGCGGCAGCGCCTCACCCGATACTCGGAACGCACCCAGTAACTGAGAGGAGTGCAGGACGCTCTTGACCAGGTATGGGTCGCGCAGACGAGTCTCGAGATTCATCGCTTCACCTCCACCGAGAGACGCCGCCGAGTATATCACGCCGGCCATTGCATGCCACAAAATTCTTTCGTGCTGCCACGCCTCTGGATTCCTCGCCAATTCCCCCTATGGCGATGGTTTGAAAGGAGCTAGTCAGTAACGCACCGTGCGGGGTCATATCGCATTGCGAAACGACTCTCCAGGCTTGGCTTCCCGCCTCAAGGGCCGCAAGCAATATATTAAGATGAGCAGGCAAACATGGGCGCCCTAGGCCATGACGATGCCCGGCAAGCCGTAATCCGGCATTTCTACACGCAATCGGAAAACTTACGCGATGTCTAAGAGCGGCCGCGCTTACCTGGCAATTGATCTTGGCGCCGAAACCGGACGCGCTTTCGTTGGGAAATTGCAGGGCGGCAGGATCGATCTTCGCGAGATTCGACGATTCCCGAACCAGCCGGTGGAATATGGCGGCGTTCCGCATTGGGACGTCCCGCGGCTCTGGAATGACGTACGGAGCGCTCTGCGCGCCGTCGAGGAGCCGGAGCTGGCGGGCATTGGCGTCGACGCTTGGGGCGTTGACTACGCGCTTCTGGGTGAAGGCGGCGAGTTGCTCCAGAATCCGCGTCACTACCGCGATCATCGCAATGTCACCGCGATGAACGATGTCTTGCGGATAGTCTCGCGCGAAGAGATCTATCGCTCGACTGGCATCCAGTTCATGCCGATCAACACGCTCAACCAATTGTTCGCCGCGAGCCGTGACACGCCTCGCCTGCTGGCTGCGGCCGATCGGCTGCTGATGATTCCCGACCTTTTCCACTATTGGATGACCGGTAATACGGTCTGCGAGTTCACGGCGGCGACCACTACGCAGCTGATCGATGCACGCACGCGAAACTGGGCCGCCGACTTAATGCAGCGGCTGGGGCTGCCACCCGGTCTGGCAGGACCGATCGCGGAACCCGGCTCCGTAGTCGGCCAGCTTCAGAATGGATTGTCGCGCGCCTCTCTCAACGGCACTCCCGTCATCACTCCTGCATCTCACGATACGGCTTCGGCCGTCTCCGCCGTGACGGCACGCGACGATACCGCCTTCCTCAGTTCCGGCACGTGGTCGCTGGTTGGCATCGAACTGGAGGCCCCCATCATTTCCGAGTACGCGCTCCGGCTGAATTTCACCAATGAAGGAGGAATCTCGGGGACTACGCGGTTCCTGAAAAATGTGATGGGCCTCTGGATGCTGCAGGGTTGCCGCCGGTCCTTTGCGGCGAGCGGCCGAGACTACAGTTACGCCGACATGATAGAGGCCGCCGGCCAGGCACCCCCTTTCCGCCACCTCGTCGATCCAGATGATGTATCGTTTCTGAACCCGGATGATATGCTCGTCGCTATTGATCGTTTTTGTTTGAAATGTGACCAGCCCACACCGGACGATCCGGGCTCCTACACACGAACTGTGCTGGAAAGCCTGGCGTTGAAATACCGGCTGGTGATCCGGAATCTGGAAGCCCTAGTCGGCCGGCCGATCGTGCAGATTCGCATTATCGGGGGTGGCTCCCGCAATCACTTGTTGAATCAGTTTACGGCCGACGCCACGGGACGGCGCGTGCTGGCCGGGCCTGTCGAGGCCGCGGTGCTGGGCAATATCGGAGTTCAGATGATGGCGACCGGAACGGCCGCCAGTCTGGCGGGAGCGCGCGAGGTTATTCAACACTCCTTCCGCACCGAAGTCTTTGAGCCGTCTGGGGCCGGCGCGTGGGATGGCGCAGCCGACCGCTTCCAGCAGTATTGCGAATTCACCTATGCCTGAGACCACGGAGATCACATATCTCAAAGATCTCTGGGAAGTTGCAAAAGCGGACGCACTCTCGGGAAACCAGCTGGCCCTGCTGCGCTACCGCTCGAATCTGCTGGGAGCGGATTTGCGGATCACCAACTTTGGCGGCGGCAACACCAGTTCGAAGATCGAGCTTCCCGATCCGTTCACCGGCCGGCCCGTCCGTGTCCTGGCGGTAAAAGGAAGTGGCGGCGACCTGGGCTCGATCAAAGAATCCGGGTTCGCCCTGCTCTATCTCGATCGCCTCGATCAACTCAAGGCGCGATATCGCGGCGAAGCGCACGAAGACGAGATGGTCGGCTACTATCCTTTTTCAGCATTCGGAGAGAACCGCGTCGCCGCTTCAATTGACACTCCGC
>JAGWQP010000521.1 GCA_028876805.1 Acidobacteriota bacterium
TCGGGCGCAAGCGATTCGGACGGCCTGGATCTTCACAGGTCCTGTTTGCAGAATAGAGCCCGGTTGCTCGAAGCCTAAGCTCTGGCGATCTCTACTCGATCCGCTCGATCCGCCCGTCCCGCAGGTGTACGCGTGCACCCGCAATCGCGGCGGCCTCCGCGCTGTGCGTCGCCAGCAGGACCGTGGCTCCAAATCGCTCCGCGCTGGCGCGCAGCAAGGCCAGCACCTGGTCGCCGCTGGCGGTATCCAGGTTGCCGGTCGGTTCGTCGGCCAGCAGCAGGTCCGGCGAGTGCACGAGCGCGCGCGCGATCGAGACGCGTTGCATCTCACCGCCGGAGAGCTGGTAGGGCATCGAACCAGCCTTATGTTCCAGGCCGACCCAACCCAAGCGGTCCCTCGCTTGTTCGGGTCCACGCGCTCGTCCCGCCAGCAACAGCGGCAACTCCACGTTTTCGAGAACCGTCAAGGTCGGCAAAAGTTGAAAGAACTGGAAGACAAAACCGACCCGCCGGCGGCGGAGCGCGGTCAACTCGGCTTCGGAGAGCGACGACGTCGGGCGCCCGTCGATGAGGACCTCACCGCCAGAGGGAAAGTCCATAGCGCCGGCCAGGTTGAGCAGCGTGGTCTTGCCGCACCCGCTGCGGCCTACCACGGCGGTTACCGTACCGGGCGCCAGAGCGAGTGAGACCTCGTGCAGGACTTCGACCGGCTGGGCTCCATTCCGATAGGTCTTCGAGACGCGTCGAAGCTCCAGGCGGGGCGTCATCTCGTCACCCTATTATGCCGCAAACCCACTTCCGGACCGCGGAACTGTGTGATTTGTCGGGTCTTCCACAAAATTCGAAAACCTCTGCAAAAAACAATTTGCAGATGTCCTGTTTTCTGATATGCTGGTAACGCTCTGGCCAACCGACAAACCGCGCGAGCGACATGGATACCGTTAGACAAGGCATTCTGACGCGCGATGAAATGGAGAGCAGGCGCCTGGAAGCAGCCAAGGACCTGCAAAAGGGATTTTCCCAGTCTCAAGTTGCCCGGAAGTTCGGCGTCAGTCGCACGACGGCCTCCCGCTGGTGCCGGGCGCTGAACGGCAATGGAATCGAAGGTCTGCGCAAACGGCGCGCGCCCGGACGCCCCAGCCGTTTGAAACCGGACCAGCTCCGGGTCGTGGCTGAGATTCATCACGCCGGGCCTCGAGCCGCGGGGTTCGACTCGGACACGTGGACGACGGTCCGGTTTGCCGAGGCTATTTTTGCGCGCTTCGCAGTCCGCTACGATCCAGACCACGTCGGCCGCATCATGCAGCGGTTGGGGTTGCGGGAGCGCATGCGGACGCCCCGGCCGGCTGACGAAACGGTCTACGGTTCGCGGTATTCCCCGAACACCGTCTTGAGCCGGGATGAGATTTCACCGACGGTCGCGTAAGCGGCGGCTGCCTCGAGAATCGCCGGCATCAGATTGGCATTGGTGCTGGCCGCCGTGGCCAGCGCGGCGAGACTCTCCTCCACGCCGCGCTGGCTTCGCGTGCTTCGAACATACCGCAGCCTTTCAATTTGCGCCTGCTCGAGGGCAGGGTCCACACGGAAGGTGGGCACCTTGACGCCATCCTCGGACTGAAATCGGTTGATACCGACGACGATGCGCTCGCCGCTCTCCACCTCGCGTTGATAGCGGTAGGCGGCATTCTGGATTTCGCTCTGGATGAAGCCGGTTTCGATGGCGCGCAGCGTCCCGCCCCGTTCATCGATCCGTTCGAGATACGCGCGCGCGCCCTGCTCGATCGAATCGGTGAGTTCCTCGATCGTTTCGCTGCCTCCCACCGGGTCCGCGGTGTTGGCAACGCCGGTCTCGTAGGCAATGATCTGCTGCGTGCGCAACGCAGTACGCGCCGATTCCTCGGTAGGTAAGCCTAAGGCTTCGTCGCGCGAGTTCGTGTGGAGCGACTGCGCCCCTCCCAGCACCGCCGCCATGGCCTGAACCGCGGTCCGCACAATGTTGACATCGGGTTGCTGGGCGGTGAGGGTCGAGCCCGCCGTCTGCACATGAAATCGAAGCATGAGCGAGCGGGGATCGCGGGCTCCGAAGCGGTCCCGCATCAGGCGAGCATAGAGCCGGCGGGCGGCGCGGAATTTGGCGATCTCTTCCAAAAAATCGCTGTGCGCGTTGAAGAAAAAGGAAAGGCGCGGTGCGAACGAGTCCACTTTGAGGCCAGCGGCAACGGCCGCCTCGATGTAGGCGATCGCGTTGGCGAAGGTAAACGCCAGTTCCTGAACGGCGGTAGAGCCCGCCTCGCGAATGTGATAGCCGCTGATCGAAATCGTGTTCCACTCCGGCATCTCTCGCCCCGCCCAGCCGAAGATGTCGGTGATGATCCGCAGCGCCGGGCGCGGCGGGTAGATGTAGGTGCCGCGCGCGATGTATTCCTTGAGAATGTCGTTTTGAATGGTGCCGGAGAGCCGGCCGAGGTCACAACCCTGCCGCCGCGCCACGAGCGCGTAGAAGGCCAGCAAAATGGCGGCCGTCGAGTTGATGGTCATGGACGTCGAAACGTCCTGGAGGGGGATTCCGCGAAACAGCTCCTCCATGTCCGCCAGCGACGAGACGGCTACCCCCACTCGGCCGACCTCTCCGGCCGCCATCGGGTCGTCGGCATCGAGCCCCATCTGCGTCGGCAGATCGAAGGCCACCGAAAGACCCGTAGTTCCTTGAGAGAGAAGGTAGTGATAACGCCGGTTACTCTGTTCGGCAGTGCCGAAGCCGGCGTACTGGCGCATAGTCCACAGGCGGGTGCGATACATGTCCGTGTAGATGCCCCGAGTGTACGGAAACTCGCCCGGTCTTCCCAGCATGTCACTCATGAGCGCGAGATCTTGCGGGCCCGCAAGAAGGAAGTGACGCCAAACCACGCCATGATCAGGGTCAACGGTGCGGCTAGGAACAGCTTGGCCGCCTCGTTATTCAAATACGCACGGACCCCGTTGAACCCGAAAATGACAGCTAGACACAAGAAAAGAAACCCGATAACCTCGTTCCAAAGCGTCCGAGCCGGCCTTAGGATGGCAGGGATTACATACCTCAGCAATTCACGGCTCTGGTGGATTATCGGCCCTTTCACCGCTTTTCATCGTAGCAAAGCAAGGGACGCGAGCGGGTCTATGGAGATTGGATCCTAAATTGCCCGTAGAAAGCTTGAGAATGCGTTCCGGCTCCACTACAATCGAAGCGGGTGGGGAGCTCCATCCGTGGAACGTGATGCTATGTCAGCACATCCACTAAAAGGGGAGAACTCCGTGGACGAACCTTTAAAGCACCTCATGCAAGAGTTAGGGAACGCGATTAACGATTCCCTTTCCGAATCGGACCGGATCGCGGAAGCGATCGGCGAAATCAAGAGGGCTGGTTACGACGTCTTCCTGGTTCTGGAGGCCACGATTGGGTTCAATCGCCGCGACGAAGACGAAGAAGGTGACGAGGAGACCGCCGCATCGGAGACCGAAGAGCGGCCGAAAAAGAGTTTCGAAGCCACCGGCAAGATCAAGTTCACGTCGCAGGATCATCGTTTCCTGCGCGCCCTCAAGATCGCTGTGGATGACGAAGGCCGCTGATCAAGTGAGTACATCCCGATAAAGGTCCCAGGTTTCGCGGACTGCTTTTTCCCAGGTGAAGAATTTGGCTCGAGCGCTGCCCTGTTGCTGCAGTTGGTGACGTCGGCTCTCGCTTTCGGCCAGGGAGCAGAGCGCGTCGGCAAGCGCCTCGGTCCGTTCGGGTTCCACGAGTAGCGCGGCATCGCCGGCCACTTCCGGCAGGGCCGCACGGTTCGAAGTTATCACCGGAATTCCGGCCTCCATAGCTTCCAGCACCGGCATGCCGAACCCCTCGTCGAGTGAAGGAAACGCAAAGATCGAGGCCCGGGAGTACCAGCGCGCCAGTTCCTCGGGCGTCAGGTAGCCGGTGACCCGGATGCGCCCGCGGGCCGGGCTGGCTTCGACGCGCGCCAGGATGTCCGAAGCGCCGTAACCAGTTGAGCCTGCTAGAACCAGTTGCCACTCCGAGCTGAGGGCTTCAAACGCCTCCACCAATCGAGCCAAATTCTTGCGTTTCTGGACGGCACCCACCGTGAGCACGACCTTCTCGCGGGGAACGGGTTGAAGGGCCAGCTTGCGGATTCCATGGTGGATCACTTGGATGCGTGAAGGCTCCACTCCCAGTAGGCTTGTGAGCTGCGATCTGGTATATTCCGACACGGCAATCAGGCGATCCGCGCGCGCCGCAGCCTCCCGGGCCTGTGCGGCGAAGCGCGCACGAAACTCGGGGGTAGAGTACTCGCCCGAAAGAACGAACAGGTCGTGAAAAGTGACTACGGCGCGCCGCACCCGTGTGGACGGGAGCCGTTGGTTGAGCCCGTGGAAGAGTTCCGCCGTTCCGGGACCGAAAGCATTTATCAGAAGCCTTCGGCGGACGTTCGAGGGCAGCACTTCCGACCAGCAGCGCAGGTACCGCTGAGCCCGGTACCAGAACTCGAAGCGAACCTCCGGGTGGGTCCTGGCCAAGCCCAGCAGCAGCGACCGCGAATAGATGCCCACTCCGGAGAGGTGCCCCCCGAGGCTGTAAGTGGCGTCGAGGGCGACCTTCATTGGTTCCCGTGGTTCTTTCATCTTGTGGCACCGCGGGGCGCGCCCAATACTCGGCCGGGTCGCCTGGCCACGCGCCCCGGTGGGTGCGAGCCGTGGCGCAGCCAATCACCGGCTTTTGCCATCCTCGAGGCGATTGGGGATTTCCCGCCCGCAGGTAAGGTTCCCGGCGCGGGCGGGCGGCCCCCCACCGAGGAGTACGAACTGACCGCGTAGGTTCGCGGCGTGAATCGCCCGAGCGACCGGTTCCTCCCGCCTGCAGCTCTCACCTAACACCAACACGGACAACCGGTTATGGGCTACCTTAGGGATCAGCCGGCGGATCGAGGCCCACCGCCGCGACCGGCCCACCAGATCCGCGGTACACCCCGCGACCGACGAGCGAATAGATCCACCGCTATGCAGCATCCACCCGTACCACGAAAGCAGTCGTGTTCTCATCTGAATCTTGGCGAATTCGAGCAGCCAGCTGTGCCGCCGCATTTTCAGTGACTTCCGAGCCGACCAGAACGCGCCAAAGACTGGGGGTCCCGTCCCGCAAGACCAGCCGCGCCACCCCATACCTCGACTCCATCTGGCGGCGTATCCGTTCGGCGTTGTTCCGGTCACGGAAGGCGCCTACCTGAACTGCATAAGCGCCCGTTGGCTCCTCGCCGACGCGGAGGACCTCCAGGCGGACTTGCGCGGAACCTGGCCCGAGCATGGCCAAAGCCCGCGCTGCGGCGCGGGACAGGTCAATCACCCGATTGGCGACGAAGGGCCCGCGGTCGTTGATGCGAACCTCTACCGTCCGCCCGTTCTCAAGGTCGAAGACCCGAACCCTGGTATTAAAGGGCAAAGTGCGATGGGCGGCCGTCATCTGCTCCATGTCGTAAATCTCACCGCTGGCCGCCCGGCGTCCGTGGTAGGGGTATCCATACCAAGTAGCAATACCGGTTTCCGTATAGGCGGGCTGGACGGTGGGAGGAGGAGGAACGGGCTGGACGGTGGGAGGAGGAGGAACGGCCCGGGTATGGGCTCGATGGGCGCAACTCGAGAGCGCCACGGTGATGAACACGGCCACCAGAACCGTACGCATCTTCTGGTCATGTTAGCGCGCCGGTTACCCCGAGCGCAAATCTAAGCAAGGCGAGGCTTTCTGGGGTTGAGGGCTTTGCCGGTCAAAGAGCACCCCACCCGGGTGGATCGAAAAGCTTCGGATGACCGGCCGGCCGCAAGACGAGAGCTTCCCTCTCCCGCCGGCCGAGCGAGGTCTTTACCGAGCGGTGGTCGGTTCCAGTGCCGCTAGTGTCGGCCCTGATTTGCCGCGCGGTAACAGGCTCGGCCCGGAGGGCTTGAGCAGCTTGTGCGGGTCGGCCTTCATGTCGGTGAGCAGGCCCAGGAAGACCCCCTGCATCTCGTCCCAGTTCTGCGGGCCCCAATGTACTTCCTTGGTCGGATCCGGATTAAAGCGGTTGTTGGGGGAGTTGTCAAAATGCGCGATCCCGATGATCCGCGTGCCCTTGGGTACGACGATCGGTTTGGCCAGATCGTAGCCGAGCTGCCACTCGAAATCGAATCTCCCCTTAAATGCCGTTTCCGCTTCCCCTGTCGGATAAATCAGACGCAGCTCGTAGTCTTTGCCGCGCAGGTGCATATGGGGCTGGATGTAGGCCAACTGGAAATCGGTCATGGTGGTGGCCTCGGCGACCACTTCCGCGTTGCTGTCGCCGGGCGGGATGACCAGATTCAAACCCGATGGCGCACCCGACAAAAGGATGTACCGCGTCGGGGGAGCGTGCTTGGCCAACACCAACCCCAGCTTCGAGCGGTCCGTCGTGGGCTTCCCCATCGCCGTGTAATGGAGCTCGAACACCAGATCCGACCCCTTCGGCACGAACTTCGCCGCGCCGTTGACATCGAACCGTTGCGCGCCCAATCCGGGATTGAATTTCCCGAGGATGTCGTTGCCGTCACCTTCCGCGGTTCGTCCCGCCTCCTGGTTTTCGTATGCTTCGCCCGGCACGGCATTGGCCATCCACTTGGACCCGGGCGGGACCACCCAAACCTTGCCGTGATGAAGCACGGCCGGGTTGCCGGGACGCATCTCCGCGGCCGTTACCCAGAGATCCTCGTTGAAATTCCCGGGGACGCGGATGAACTGGTAATTGATGGTGCCGGTCGGCGGCAACTGGAAATCCTTCGGCATCTCGATGACGAGATCCGGCTTGATATTCCAACCGTCCTGGAATGTGAGGGGCGGCGGCGCATCCTTGGGGTTGCCCTGGGGTGCCCCCTCGTCCGCCCAGGCCACCAGAGTATTGATATCGGCCTCGGTGAGCCGGCGGTCGTTCGCGAAATGACCGTACTCGGGGTCGGCGAACCATGGAGGCATCTTCTTTTGCAGCACGGCGGTTTTGATCGCTTTGGCCCACGGACGCGCCTCGGAATAGCTCAGCAGGGACATGGGAGCGACCTCGCCCGGCCGATGGCAACCCTGGCAATTCTTCTGCAGAATCGGAAGAACTTCCTTATCAAAGGTGACCGAATTTGGCGAATGGGATTGGGCGAGCGCCACTATCCCCGTCAGCCAGGCGGGAAGAAATAGACGCAGCATATGCTCAGAATGCCTCCTTGACGAGCCGATCCTTGGTCGAGATCATATCACTAGCTCCTCCTCGCGAAAAGGGGTGTCACAGGGAGATCAGCCATGCTCGGGAACCACTCTTGGGACGAATGGATCCGCCAGTATCAAACGAGCCACCAGAACCCGGTAAACCGGGCGTTTCACACGATTGGGATCCCGATGATCGTGGTCTCGCTGCTAACGGTGCCGCTGGTGGTTTGGCGCGCTGGAAAGTGGTGGCTGCCGGCGACTCTGTTCGCGGCGGGCTGGGCGCTTCAATTCGCAGGTCACGCCTTCGAACGCAAACCGCCCGAATTTCTCAAAGACTGGCGGTTCCTATTGGTCGGCGCGAGGTGGTGGGTCGCCAAACTGGCGCGAAAGGTGTAGCCATCGAGCGGGTGATCGGCACGTCGGCCCAGACACATGTTGTTGAAGGGGTCCTCGAATACTACCGGTTGCCTGAATCGTGAACGGTTCGCGGACCAGACGCGCGAAGCGTCCGAGTCGTCGTGGCTACCTCCGGCTGGCTGAGTGCGCCTGCTTCACAAAGCTTCCGTTGTTCGTCCCAGAGGCGTGGCCGCTGGCACGTCCTCTGCAGGGGCATGTGTGAGCGAACCCGGCTACCACCCCGCCGGTCCGGTTAGCTATAGCGGCGGTTTCGATTTGGCGCCCGTTTCTAGAACGCTCTCCGGCGCCAGCCGGCGCGCAGGAAATCGCGGTGCATGCGAGCGATCACGTCCAGCTTGATCTGTTTGGGACAAACCGCCTCGCATTCGCCGATGTTGGTGCAGCCGCCGAACCGCTCCTCGTTGCTCTGAGCGACCATGGCAAGGACGCGTTCGAGGCGCTCGGGCTGGCCCTGCGGGAGCAGGCCGAGATGCGAGATCTTGGCACCCATGAACAGGGACGCCGAGGCGTTCGGACACATGGCGACGCAGGCACCGCAGCCGATGCAAGCGGCAGCATCCATGGCCTGCTCGGCGTTCTCCTTGGGAACCAGGATGGCGTTGCCGTCGGGTGCGCTGCCCGTGGATGCAGAAATAAAACCGCCGGCTGAGATCAGGCGGTCGAAGGCACTGCGGTCGACGACCAGGTCGCGCACGACGGGAAACGCGCGTGCACGCCAGGGTTCCAGGTACAGTTCCTCCCCGTCGTGGAAGTGCCGCATGTGGAGCTGGCAGAGAGTGGTGCCGCGCAACGGTCCATGCGCCACGCCGTTGATCATGAAGCCGCACGTGCCGCAGATACCTTCGCGGCAATCATGGTCGAAAGCCACCGGCTCTTCGCCCTTGGCGATGAGGCTTTCGTTCAGGACATCGAGCATCTCGAGAAAAGACATATCCGGGTTGACATCGGCCGCTAGGTAGCGGATCGTGCGGCCTTTTTCCTGGGCGTTTCGCTGCCGCCAGATATGGAGGAGGAGCCGCATTTACTTGTAGCTCCGGTACGTGGGATGCACGTAGTCAAAGACCAGGGGCTCCTTGTGTAGCTCGGACATCTGGCCGACGCCGCGGAATTCCCACGCGGCCACGTAGGAGTAATTCTCATCGTCGCGCGCCGCTTCGCCGTCCGGGGTTTGATATTCTTCGCGGAAGTGGCCGCCGCAGGATTCGTTGCGTTGGAGCGCGTCGGTAGAGATGAGTTCGGCGAGCTCGAAGAAATCGGCGACGCGACCTGCCTTCTCGAGCGACTGGTTCAGTTCCTCGCCGCTGCCGACGACCCGCACGTCGCGCCAATACTCGTCGCGCAGTTCCGGGATCTTGGAGAGGGCGCGCTCAAGGCTTCCCGCCGTGCGCGACATGCCGCAGTAGTCCCACATGATCTGGCCCAGCTCGCGGTGGAACGAATCCACCGACCGCGTCCCGTTGGCCTCTAGAAGCCGCCGCGTGAAACGCGCCACCCCCGCCTCGGCGTCACGCACCGCAGCGTTATTTCGATCGACCGGTTCGAGCGGGTTCGCAGCCAGGTAGTCGCCAATCGTATTCGGCAGCACAAAGTAGCCGTCGGCCAGGCCCTGCATCAGCGCGCTCGCACCCAGCCGGTTGGCACCGTGGTCGGAGAAATTGGCTTCGCCAATCACATACAGGCCCGGCACGTTGGACATCAGGTTGTAGTCCACCCACAGGCCGCCCATGGTGTAGTGAATCGCCGGATAGATGCGCATGGGCACCGAGTACGGGTCCTCGCCGGTGATGCGCTGGTACATGTCGAACAGATTGCCGTAGCGCTCGTGGATCACGTGTGGTCCCAGGCGGGCGATCGCGTCGCGAAAGTCGAGGTACACCGCCAGGCTGGTCTCGCCCACGCCCCGGCCTTCGTCGCACACGGCCTTGGCGTTGCGGGAGGCAACGTCGCGCGGAACCAGGTTGCCGAAACTGGGATACCGGCGTTCCAGGTAATAGTCTCGCTCGTCGTCGGGAATCTTGCTGGGCGGCCGGCGATCACCCTTGTGGAGCGGGACCCAGACACGGCCGTCATTGCGCAAAGACTCGCTCATCAGCGTGAGCTTCGATTGATAGTGGCCGGAAACCGGAATGCAGGTGGGATGGATCTGCGTGAAGCATGGGTTGGCGAACAGCGCGCCGCGCTTGTGCGCGCGCCAGATGGCGGTGGCGTTTGACCCTTTGGCGTTGGTTGACAGGTAATACACGTTGCCGTATCCGCCCGTGCCCAGCACGACCGCGTCGCCGAGGTGCGACGCGATCTTTCCGGTGATCAGGTTGCGCGCTACGATGCCGCGCGCCTTGCCGTCAATCACGATCAGGTCGAGCATTTCGGTGCGCGGGAACATCGCGACAGCTCCGGCGCCGACCTGCCGTTCGAGCGCCTGGTAAGCGCCCAGCAGCAGCTGTTGGCCGGTCTGGCCGCGCGCGTAGAAGGTGCGCGAGACCTGCGCGCCGCCGAATGAGCGGTTATCGAGGTATCCGGAGTACTCGCGCGCAAACGGCACGCCTTGCGCCACGCACTGATCGATTATCGCGACGCTGATCTGCGCCAAGCGGTAGACGTTGGATTCGCGCGAGCGGAAATCGCCGCCCTTGACGGTGTCGTAGAAAAGCCGGTAGATGCTGTCGCCGTCGTTGTGGTAATTCTTGGCGGCGTTGATGCCTCCCTGCGCAGCAATGCTGTGCGCGCGGCGCGGCGAATCCTGGAAGCAAAAGCACTGCACTTGATAGCCCAGTTCGGCCAGCGACGCGGCCGCGGACGCGCCCGCCAGCCCGGAGCCCACGACCAGGATGGTGTGTTTTCGTTTGTTGGCCGGATTCACCAGCTTAAGGCTGAACCGGTGGCGGTCCCATCGGGTCTCGATAGGACCGGTAGGTGCTTTGGAAATCAAGTCCATTCGGATTTCATTGGGTCAGCCACCCCGCCAGCACCGCAACCGGGATCGAAATGTTCGCGAACGCGATCGCGAGCGCGCTGACGGCCGAGAACCGCTTCAGCCAGAGCGTATACCGAGGATGGCTCACGCCCACCGACTGAAACATGCTCCACACGCCGTGGTGCAGATGCAGGCACAATAGCAGCATCGCCAGGATGTAAAACCCGGCTACTGCGGGATGCTGAAAGCCGCCGATGAGGTTGGCGCGCACGTTCGGCCGGTTCGGCCCCAGTTCTTCGAGCGGCAGGACAGTGCCCGCGGTGAGGTGCAGAATGTGGAAAATGACGAACGCCAGAATGATCGAGCCGCTCCAGATCATGGTGCGGGCGGCGTAGGCGGCGGGAACGTCATCTTTCTTGACGTATCCTATGGGCCGCGCGATGCGCTTGAGGTTCCACAGCTGAAGCGCCGCGATGATGTGCAGCGCGACGGCCAATAGCAGCATCGCGCGCACACCCCACAACAACACCGCAACACTCGGATTGTGCAGCGCCGCGGCGTAGCGGTTGATCTGCTGGTGATCCGCCGAATAGACTTGCAGGTTCCCGGCGAGGTGCGCGACCACGTAGCCGAACAAAATCATGCCCGTGACGGCCATCACCACTTTTTTGCCGAGAGGCGCTTCATAGAAGCGCGCCGCCCGGCGAACCGAAGGAACGGCAACAGAACTCATCCGGCAACCCTAGTATAACCGCGGGCAGCTGCGGCGTGGCGGACGGCTAAGTAGGCGAGGATTCGAGGAAGGTGCGATGCTCACAGGATCGAGGAAGGTCCTAAGATTTAATTGAATTCATCCTGCACTTTTGTTCCGTTCACGAACTGGAATCTGCTGGCATGTACATGGTGTAAGGTGAGCAGCCCCGCGTCTTCGAAGGCTTATCTCACCCCTCCTAGCCGAATCGACCGGGAATCCGGATGGCTACCCCACTTGGTCCACCGCCAACATCAGCCTGCCCGATCGCTTGTGCGATCTTACCCTCGGCGCACCGCTGAATCGTGCGCGGCAAGACCGTTCGTCCTACGCCGGCCGCGCTGGAATTCAGCCGCGATATCGCGAGCGAGGGGTCCGAAGGGCTGGACGAGCTGTTGTGCGCATCGGCCGTGTAATCTCGCATCAGGAGTTGAATGCCAAGCAGCCCGCTCAACCGCCCGGCGGTGTGATGGGCGGCCGAGCACCCCCATCCTCGCCGGTGAAATTGGAGCCCGCGGCGGACGGCGGAGGCAGCAACGGTACAATAGAGCTTGATTTCGAGCATCCATGGTTTTGGACCCTGAGATCAGCCTGATTCTCCCCGCCTACAATGAAGCGCGCGTGATTCCAGAGACCATTGCCGAAGCAGTGCGTTATTTCGGCGGGCGGGGCCTTCGCTATCAGATCCTGGTTGCTGCTGACGGCACTGATGGCACGCGCGAGACGGTTCAAGAGATGGCCCGCGGCAACCCGGGGCTCGAGGTGATCGGCCAAGATGCACGCCGCGGCAAAGGCCGCAGCATCCGCGAGGCGGTCGCTTTGGCGACCGGCGCGATCATCGGTTACGCGGATGCTGATAACAAAGTGCCGATTCAGGAATTTGATAAATTCCGGCCGTGGCTTGACGAGGGTATCGAGGTGGTGATCGGGACGCGCCGGAGTGGCGCCGTCATCGAGCGGTCGCAACCCCTCTATCGGCGGGCTGGCTCGCGCGCGTTTCTATGGTTTATGCAGATGACGGTCGGGCTTCCCGGCGTCAACGACAGCCAGTGCGGGTTCAAGTTCTTTCAACGCGCGGCGGCAAAGGAGCTGTTTCGGCGCCAAAAGATCGACAGCTACATGGCGGACGTGGAGATCCTGGCCATCGCGCAGAGACTGGGTTACCGGATCCGGCAGGTTCCGGTCCGCTGGCGCGACGATGCCGATAGCCGTCTGGATCTGGTGGCCGGCAACCTGCGTAACGTGCGCGATATTTTCCGGATCTCGCTCGCCCACCGTTTCGGCGGGAGGCTGTGATGAAGGTGTTGGTGACGGGGGCGGCGGGCTTCATTGGAAGCCACCTGGTGGACCGGCTTCTTGCGGCTGGCGATGAGGTGATCGGCTTCGACAACCTCTCGACCGGACGCGTCCCATTCCTGGAGGTGGCGCATCGGTGTCCGCGCTTCCGCCTCGTTGAAGGCGATCTACTCGATTTCGACGCGCTGGCGCGCGCCATGGCGGGGGCGGAGCTGGTCTTCCACCTCGCAGCCAACGCCGACGTGCGTCATGGCCCCGATCATCCTCGCAAGGACCTCGAGCAGAACGCCGTTGCCAGCTCCCA
>JAGWQP010000522.1 GCA_028876805.1 Acidobacteriota bacterium
CAATCATCAGGTGGCTGGCGAAATGGCCCAGGAGGCTTTTCAGGTGGCGGGCGATCCCAGCCAGTTCCCCGAGCAGGTTCGCGAGGGCCTCCGCCCCTGGTCGCCGCTCAAGGTCTACGCCCGCGTGCCCTCGTTCGCGGTCACACCCAAGGGCATGTATGATTACGCCACGGACAAGTACGTCCCGGTGCGGTTCTATGACTACGTCAGCAAGACCTGGTCGGACCAGAAGCCTGCCACGAACGTGAAGGTGCCCCAAGGCGAGTACGCGCCGGCGGCGGGGCTGACGTTTCTGCAGATCGGACGGTTAGGCCTGGGCTTCCAGAAAAGCCAGAACGGGGGCAGCGGCTTGCCGGCGCCTGCACCGTTCACCAGCGAGTACCATCGCTATGGGTCGCGGGTGCCGGCAGCCTCGCGGGAAGACACTTTCTTCGACGGCATCGATGTTTCGCTGGCCGGCATCGGCAGCCTAGTTGCGCCGGAGCCCGATTTTCTGAAACAAGGACTGCAGGCAGTCGCTTCGCTCGTGGACCGCGCTGCCCGCACCTATGCGCCGAACCATCCCAGCTCGGTTGCGCCCCTGCTCGCCGAGGGCCTACGCACCACCCGAAGGCTTCTAGGGCAGCTCCGCTTGAGCAGCATCCCCGAGCCCGCCAAGTCCAATGTAGCGTTCGAACTCGGCGTGAAGCAGGACCAGTTTGAGAAGGCTCTTGCCGACGCGCTCGGCCTTTCACTCGGCGCCGCAGTGGCTCCCGACAAGGAATCGGCGCCCGCGCGGGCCTTTGCTACTAGAGGCGGGCCGACGTTTGCCATCGCGATTCCTGGCCAGTCTTTCCACGTGGACGTGAATCTACTCAACCAAGGATCCGAGGCTGTCGACATCGAACGCGTATCACTCGGTTCCTCCGATGGCAAACCCTGGCGGATCACAACCGAGGGCGAGCCCGCCAAGAGTGTGGCGGCGCGCCAAGAGCTCAAGGTGCAGTACGCCGTGGTGGTGCCGGCTGATGCCGTTCTGACGCGCCCTTACTTCAGCCGTCCCAACGAGGAGCAACCCTATTACGACATCAACGACGAGCGCTATCGCAACCTCTCGCTGGCGCCCTACCCGCTGTCAGTTCGGGTTCAGGCCCGGTACCACGGTGCGGAGATACCGCTCTCGCAAGTGGTGCAGACGGCGCAACGGATCCCCGGGATGGGAACGGAATTCGAGCCGCTGCTGGTAGGTCCCGCAATTTCGGTTACCGTGTCTCCTGCCGCCGGAGCCGTTCCGCTGGGAACGCGATCGTTTACTTTCTCCTGCACGGTGCACAGCAACGTCAAAGGGGCGGAGAGCGGCGTGCTGCGTCTGCGGCTGCCTGCCGGCTGGCATTCTTCGCCGGAATCCGCCCCGTACTCCATGAGCCGCGATGGCGAAGACCAGACGATCACCTTCGTGCTTTTGCCCGACAAGATAAATCCGGGCGAATACCAGATCACGGCAATGGCGGAATCCCAGGGCCACGAGTACGTGGAGGGTTACCGACTGGTGGGCTATGCCGGGCTGCGTCCTTATCCTTACTACCGGCGAGCGGTCTATAGGGTAACTGGCGTCGACGTCAAGACGGCGCCCGACCTGCACATCGGTTTCCTGCCGGGCACCGGCGACGACGTGCCCCAAGCGTTGGAAAATCTAGGCCTCGGCGTCCGCACTCTTGCGGCTTCCGATATCACGGGCGGAAACCTCTCCGCCTATGATGCGATCATTCTCGGCACGCGCGCTTACGCGGTGCGGCCAGAGTTGAAGAGCGCCAACAACCGCCTGCTGGACTACGTCAACAATGGCGGCGTCCTGATCGTCCAGTACAACCTGCAGGACTTCGATCACAATTACGGGCCTTATCCGTTCAGCCTGGGCGAGAACCCGCAGAAGGTGGTGGATGAAGGCTCGAAGGTGGTTCTGCTAAGACCCGAAGAGCCGCTGTTCCAGTGGCCGAACCAGATTACTCCGGCGGACTTTGCCGGTTGGGTGGAAGAGCGTGGCCACGGCTTCCTGAGTTCTTGGGATCCGCGCTACGAACCGCTGGTGGAGACGCACGATCCCGACCAGGACCCGCAGCGCGGCGGCCTGCTGCTGGCGCGCTACGGCAAGGGAGCCTATATCTACGATGCCTTTGCGCTGTATCGGCAGTTGCCCTCTGGCGTGCCGGGCGCTTACCGCATCTTGGCAAACCTGGTGAGCCTGGGGAAAAACCCCGGCTTCCTCGAACCCGGCGGCGGGGCCAAGTAAAAGCAGGAAGTGTTTCTCGACGCGAAGGTGCTGTGCAACGATGGCCGAGTGTGTCTTGGCCCTGCGGTAATCGCCAATGCGCTTCGCCACCGCTGACTGGTCTACTGGCCACGCCCGCCGGGCGCCCCACCGGAACCGGCGGGTTGGCGGGTTGATGACGGCGCCATCCCAATGTTCTACCAGCTTCCCATCCTTTACGCGGAACGTGTCAACGGTGAGACCTCGTAGAAGTTCCCAGGTTCGACTGTGGGTTCCTGACGGTTCGCTCCATGGACAATCGTCAGAATGTCGCATTCCGCCGACAGCAGGGGCGCCGCGGCGCCACGTTCATGGCTCGTCCTGGCACACGTCGTCCATCACTTCGGTATCGAGCCTCCTATAGTAGCGTGTGTAGCTGTACGGTTTCGCCAACACCCTCGGGTCCACGGCTGTCATCCTGTATTCCAGGAACTGGCCTCGCAGCACCGGATGGATCCGCTCCGTCAAATGCAGGGCGTCGCTATGCTGGGCGCCTTCTTCGTTCAACCAGGTTTTGTCGTTGAAGCCCACGGTGTCCACTACGAGGGTGTCGCCTTCCCAGCGGCCGACCGAGTCTCCGAGCCAGGTCTCCTCCAGCCTGGCCGGATGGCCTCGCTTTAGATAGATGTTGCGCATCATGCCGTGGGAAAGATCTTCGAACAGCATGACGATCATCGCGCTCACCTGCACCAGTTCGATCTTGGTGTGCTCCTTGGCCATCATTCGGAAAGGCCCGACGGGCTGGCAGATCTTCCACGGGTCACTTTTCAAATCGACGTTTCGTGTCTGTCGCGCGGCTTCTGGCAGCAACTCGATCGCGGCCGGCGCCCCTACATTTTTCAGACCTCCCGGTAGCGTCATTCGGTCAGGGATCGATTGGTACACACCGCGGAGATCCGGCGCCTGCCCGCCTGGCTGCGCCACCATCGGCAGAGCACACAGGATTGAGACTATGAGCCTCATTTCAGCTGCCTTAGGCGGCTCTGTTGCTTCTTCAGCGCTTCGTTGCGGAATTGCTTCCAGGTGTCCGGATCTTCGGCACACACATCCTCAGGCATCTCCGCGCCGTCCGGCTGCTTCTTGTAATAGCGGTTGTAGCTGTATGGGGAATTGAGCGCGTGGCGGTCTTCGACGGTAATGTTGAGTTCCACAAAGGCCCCGTTTGCCACCCGGCGAGCACGCTCCATCAGATGGGCTTCCTCGGTGTGCGGCTCCATTCCGCCGAACAGCCAAGACTTGTCATTGAACCCGACTGTGTCCACGATCAGGGTGTTCCCATCCCAGCGGCCGACGGAGTGGCCGTTCCAACTGGGAATCGGGTTCTTGGGATGTGGACGGTCGAGATAGATTCGGCGGACGCCGGCCGTGTTGATATTGCCGAACGCCATGACGATCCGCCCCGGCTCCTGCAGCCAGACAAACCGGCCTGCCATGCTCGGGTAGCGAAAGATGCCGTCAGGCAGGCAGACTTGCCCGGTGTCGTCTGCGATTCCATCGGTCGCCTCCATGCGTGCCTTGGCCCAGGGCTGCAAATGGGGGATGATCAGATCGTTCAGTTGCTCGCCGGGTGCGTCTTGCTTGAAGCCGGCCGGCGCCAACTCCCGGTTTGGGGCAAGCGTGTAATATCCGGTCCAATCGGGCGGCGCCTGGGCTTGAGCCAGAACGGAGGCGAGGCCGAATCCTAATGACACAACAAGAGTCGGGGAAAGCACGTTCCGCATACGTCCCTCCCGTCTGCCGCGGAGCCGGAGTTCCGATTGAACTCTCGGTCAGTATACACCTAGCTCGATCGATCCAAGGGTGCCGTGGTGCTCTCCCGGGTTCGAGCCGCCGGCCTAGGGACGATATCGCGGCCCTCCTTTAACCGTCCGAACGCGCATTCCCGGGCCAAATTCTCAACGGCTTCCCCGTAACCATCATGAGAACCTCGATCGGCGGACTGCCGAGTTTGCTCGCTGCGCTCTGTAATTCAATAACTGCCGCCCCGGCGACATGGTGGTGCGTAGCTACGTCAGGCTAAATCTGTTTTTGCGCCTGCCGAAGCAGAATATCCGTGAACTGGACAGCGGCCCGTCGCCCTGGTTTTGCGGCTATCGGACTCGCATGCGCGAATTGAATCCTCATCTCCCGGTGCGGACCGCCTCAGTCTAGTCAGCCCGCAATAGCGGCAGGCCATCAACGACCAGTCTTGCAGGCGCTCCCAGCACACTCTCGGTTCGGGACGTATTGCCGGCTCGATGTTTGGACCATAGAGTTCTAATCGCTGTGGACCGTGCGGCGACGATCTAAACCGGCATTGACTTGGGGTCTTCGGGCCGTTACCATCCACAAAGGCGGATTCGGTCGAATGGTGGTGAGACGACGAGATTTTCTCCAGATGGCTGGTGTAACTGCCACAGCGGGCTTCGCTTCAGGATGCGCAGTCCGAAATGACAAGGTATCCGCGACCCCATCGGCGGCTAGGGCGGGCTCCCTGGCGGCGGCAAGCCCGACTCATGTGTCTCTCAACCTGGTCGCGCCGCGCATTTCATGGGAGCGCGTGATTCGAACCACAGTGGGCCTTCGCCCACATCGGGATTCCGGCTTCGTCTTGAAGGCGGAGAAATTCGGCGAAAAAACCGTCATTCACGATTACGGATTTGGCGGCGCGGGAATGTCGCTGGCATGGGGTTGTGGCGCGATGGCTGCAGATATGGCGTTAGAGCACAATGATCGCAAGGCCGCCGTGCTGGGCTGTGGTTCACCAGGCCTGACTGCCGCGCGGCAACTGCAACGCCGAGGTTTCGAGGTGACCATCTATGCGATGAGCGTGCCCCCTGACACAACGTCGAACATGTCCTACGCCGGTTTTACCCCCACAACAGCGCTCATCGCCAACGAGCATCGGACCCCGGCGTGGGATGTCCAATTCCGCCGCGCCGCCGAGATTTCCTACCGCCAACTTCAGCTACTGGCCGGAGCGCCCGGTTGGGGAGTGTATTGGATCGACAGCTTCAACGCCACCGACGAACTGAATGAGCAGCGTCCCAGCGAGCGTGAAGACGACCTGCTGCCCGAGTCTATGCGTCCTGAGCGGGATCGCGAAGTATTCGGCCCTGGAGAGCATCCTTTCCCGACCCAATACGCCGTGCGCACGTCGTCGTTGGCCATCGAGCCCTCTATTTATTTGGACAAGCTCGTGGCCGATTTCCTGCTCTTCGGAGGAAAGATCGTGATCCGCAAGTTCGACACGCCGCGCGATCTGACGTCAATTCCCGAATTCCTCGTTGTGAATTGCACAGGCCTGGGGTCGAAGACGTTATTCAACGACAACGAGCTCGTCCCGATCAAGGGCCAGCTCACCTTATGCATCCCGCAGCCCGAGGTGAGGTATCGTGCCTTTGGCCGGCTACGAAATAGCACGGTAGCGGCCAGCATCAGCCCCCGTAGTGATGGCATTGTGGTGGGCAATATGATGGAGCGCGATAACTGGTCGCTCGACCCCAACCCGGATGTACGCCAACAGAACATGGACGCCGCAATCCAGTTTTTCGCGGTCATGCGTGCGCGATCAGGGCGGGTCGCACCGCTCGATAGGACTGGCGAACTGGTGCCACGCTCTCAACCCTTTGCCTATATCCGCCCCGCCTAAGACGCCGCCACCTCTCGCGGTGCCTAGGTGGCCAAAAAGTGCTGATCCGCCCACCCTGCAGCCGAGATCGACCGGCGCGACAAACGGCCTGAATGCGGTTGCGAATTCCCGACCAGCAATGCGCCGGCGAGAAACGCAGGCAAATCGTTCGCCTTTCTCCTGTCGTTTTGGCGTTCATGGGCGTGACCGGGGTAGCTCGAAAGGTCGACGGATGGAGGCTCATCAAAGCTACGGTTCGTTAGGCAATGGTCCGAAGTCGGGGGGTGGCCGGCGATGCCGGGTTGCCGCTTCGAAGGCGGAGGCTATGCGGAATAGCATCGCTTCGTCAAATGGGCGCGCGATGAAATCGACGCCAACAGGTAAGCTGGCAGGTATTGGTCCGACCAACCGGGTGCCGCCGTTTCGATCACCAACGCGATCCCAGGTCTCCGTTGTAAAGCCTGCAGGTACTGTGATCGCCGGGAAACCCTGCTGACCCATCAGCGACCAGCCGATCGGAGAGCGGCCGTTCGCGCTCGGCTCGCGCGGAGCGGTGAGCTTTCGTGGTGGGACAGTGGACATCGGGGAGATGAGCGCGTCGAGCCGCTGTTCCTGCATGCACTCGAGGAAAATGTTTTGAAGGGCGAAGCGCGCCTGAAGGCGCGCCGAGGTATCTAGCGTAGTGGCGCGTTCTGCGGCCTGCCTTGCCTGTCTGCGATCGGGAAAGTTAGCATCTTCGTAGAACCTTGACTTCGCGATCAGGTCGGCGTTGGTTCGGATATTGGCGTCGCCACGTTCTCGCAGATACCGGTTCATCATGTATTTGCCCTCACCCTCCACACCCAGTCCGTTGAGGCTGCGCAGGGAAAGACCCTGCGGCACTCGCGTCGGATCGGCGTGCATGTCCAGAAGCGTGGCCGTGTGATCGGATTGGGGTTGGCCGCCGGCATCGACCGGGAACAGCGCCCGATACTGGCGCGTAAACGCCGTGTTCAAAAGCTCCGGCGCATAACGCGCAATGCAACTTTGGAACAAGGCGCCTTCCGGACCTGGATCCACGATCGTCGCGCCGAGCTTGCGAACGTCGTCGATGGCGTGCTCGACGATATCAATGCTTTCTTCGTCGGCCTTGGAGAAGAGCTTTTTATCCATGTACTCACGAATCACCCCTATACGGACGCCTTCGAGTCGCGTGGCGGCAGTGAAGCTGACATACGGCTGTGCCGGCTTGCGTCCGATGCCAAACACGGTCATCTCGTCGGCGGAGTCGTAGCCGGCGATTACGTCCAGTATCTTGGCCGCATCTTGCACGTTGCGACAAATCGGACCTGTGCGCATGCTCAGGCCCGCTCCCATCATCCCCTTCCGGCTGACCAGTTCTTGCGTCGGCGCCAGCCCAACTAGGCTGTTGACGGATGATGGCCATCGGATGGACACGACCGTCTCCTCACCGATCGCGCATGTCACCAGGTTTGTCGATACCGAAGTCGCCGAGCCAGCGCTCGACATGCCGGGCTCGCGTTCCGTGTCGTACGGATTGCAGAAAGTACCTCCAAAAGAGCTGCGTGCACCATCGGTTGCATACTCGGCCAGATTTGCCTTTGCCAGAATGATTGCTCCGGCGTCGCGCAGCCGTCTGACGAACGTGGCATCCTCAGGCGGGCGGTCGTTAGCGTACCGGGCGTCGGCCCCGGAAGTTGTGCGCATGTCAAATGTGTCGTATTGATCTTTGATCGCCATGACGACTCCGTGCAGCGGGCCAACGAGCCTGCCGGTCTGCTTGAATTGCCGGTCCTCGGCGGCCGCAACCTCTAGCGCGTCGGGCATGTTCGGATCGTTATCAACGGTGTCCGTCATGCTGCGTGCCTTACGCTCATCGAACCCCCGGGTCTTGCGTGCCGACGGCCGCAGGTTCAGTGTCGAGAGCGCGTTGATCTGCCTGGCGTGCGGAATCGTCGTAATCGGGCCGAGAATTCCCGTCGGCTCGCTGACGCAAGTGTTGTTGTAGGTCTTGATCCGCTTCAGGTACAGCTCCGCAAGCCCCACACTCGTGATCTGGTTGGCCACGATAGCCTGCTGGATGTCGCTAATACTGGCGTCCTGTAGATGAAACTTCGCTGTCGCCTGACGTTGTGCGCCAATGGTGACGCTCGCAGCAAGAAAAGAGGCCAGAAATGCGGATCTCCTGAAGCCGTAATTTGGACCGAGATTTTGGAACATAGGCCGTTCTCCTTGTGATGAACGTTCCTAGAATAGCGGTTCTGTGCATTTATCCGAGAAAGGCTTCGATGATCGGGCACCGGGCGCTCAGTGGCATCAACGATGATTGGTCGTGAACTTGGGGGAAGGCGGCGCTGTGGTGCCGCACGCGCTTCGCCGCCAGGCGCCCGCGGGCGTCGAGCGCGTCCGAGCCCTGCCGCAATCGGCGCCAAGACACCTCTGCTAGGCAACGTGACCGCAATGCGGTGATGGTACGCGCCGGATGGGACATGGAAGCCGACGGTCCGTTTCATCCGCCGCCACTCCTACCCGCAGGTCTACAGCCTCACCGTCACCCAGGCCTCTCTAGATTGACCCAGGATCACCGGGCTTCGATCAGTGCGAGGGCTGCGTAGCCGGTGGCCAGATCCCGCATGAACTGGGACGGCATCGTGCCCGGCTCATACTGCGTGTTCATCGATCGCGCTTCCCAGAATCCCAATTTATCCTGGTGCGTGCGGAGCCATTGGAGAGCTCGTCCCAATTTCGGATTAGCCGCTGAGACGCCGGCGCGCTCCAGAACCAACGCAGCTAGGCCAGTGGCATATGCGTTGGAACCTTCGGCGGGTGGGGCGTCGGCGTGTTTGGACCACGGGCCGAGAGAGTCTAGCGTCCACCCGCCGTCAGCCTGCTGTTTCCCAGCAAGCTCGTTCACAATCGCCTCTCGATCCGCATGGGTAAGCAGACCGCCAAGCTTGCTCGAAGCCCAGACCAAAACCACCCGGTTGTGTAGCGGCTGTGCCTTCCCCTGACCCGCGAGGTAGGCTTTCAAGGCGGCCAAGTTCTCCTGAATCTGAGGCCGCGACTGGTAACCCTCAGGAGCCACGCCTACCGCCAGCGCGGCCAGCGCTGCGCCATAGAATTGCCCATACGGTGCTGAGAAAGGATCACGACCCGTGTTGTTCCAGTTCCAGGCACCTTGGGAGGGTCCGCCCGCTATTTGTAGCGCCCAAAGGCTTTCGAAGGTCTGCTCGGTCTCCCTGCTCAAGGAGCCCTGGCGAGCATCCTCCTCCGCAAGCAAAAGCGCCGTCAGCACGGGTTCGGCTGGCGTCGTGCCGAAAGTCGGGATACGCTTCTTTATGGCGTCGAGAAGGCCCGCTTCGTAGGGCAAGGGCCCGCCTTCCTTGAGGACGGTCCTGAGGGCGGGCCGCGCGAGCATGTAGGGCAAGCCGGTGTGGCAGGAGACGCACACGCCTTTGGCCGTATTTGCTCGCGGCCACGCAAACCATTCCTTCTGCCGCCCATCGAGGTAGTTGGCGGCGAGCTGCGGATTCCAGTCGCAAAACGCTGGCGGGCTTGCCAACATGAGGCCAAGCACCAAGCGAGGAGTCATGCGACCGAGTCTACTCCTCCGATCGGCCCGAAGGAAGCCCGTCCGACGCCAGATGGCCAGTGCGGCACGTAGTCAGGAAGTGGCAGCGCCGGCGGCAGAACTCCGAAATCCTTCCAGCTGGGAGCATACCCCTGGAAAGGCTTCTAAATTTCAGTGGTGCCCGGACCCTTGTCCTAATGGCGGGCCGGGCTTAGCGATAGCTAACCGTCGTGCAGGCAGCCGGCTCGGCAAGTTGCTTGCCCCTGACGGGATGCTTACCGCGCCTGGGATTTAGGATGGCAACATTGGGCGCACGATTGAGCAGGCCGGTTTCAAAGTGATCTACAGCGACCTGGCGGTTATCCCGAAGACGGCCCGGTTCACGATGTCCGAAATGTCCGAGAACGCCGGACAGATCGCCGCATCCGCCCGGACGGCGGCGCCCGCGATCCGCGATGCGGACATCGGATATGGGAACGGGATCAACCTGGTCTGGACCATCCGCGAGTACGAGAGACACCCAGTTCGCTGAACTCCACATCGGGGACCAGGATTTGCCCGCCAAGAACGGCCACCTGGATTGGAGGGCATCCTTAAACTTCGACAGTCTCGAGGCCACCGTGCGCAACCTTTCGCAGCTCGGCCAGCGTGTTTCAATCGCTCTAGCGCTTTGTAGTCAACTACACTTGGGAACTGTCGTTCGGCCACCCGCACCAGCACGAACGTGAAGCCGCGGTTGATACCAGTTGGTACTGAGGTGTGCTTTCTAACTGACCCCAGGCTCCACCGTGTGCCGGGCGGAAGGCGCAAGTTCTAGAGGACCTCAAGGACCAAGCACTTTAAGTAGTGAGTCTCGGGCACCGTCAATAGAATCGGATGATCTTGCGCCTGCGTGCGGCGTTCGAGCACGCGGAGCGTGCGTCCGGCATCCAGTGCGGCTTGGGCGATCAGCTCCAGGAAGATGGCTTCGCTCACGTGATGCGAGCACGAACACGTGATCAGCACTCCACCAGACGGCAGCAGTCGCAGGGCGCGCAGATTAATCTCCTTGTACCCGCTGACCGCGGCCTGCACGTTACGCCCGGACTTGGCGAAGGCCGGCGGGTCCAGCACCACGAGCGAGAATTGGCGGTGGCTGGCGGCGTAGCTGGCCAATAGATCGAAGACGTCGGCTTCGCGAAACTCGACATTCTCGATGGCATTACGGGCGGCGTTGGCGCGTGCCGTGGCTAGCGCTGGCGCGGAGCTGTCCGCAGCTTCAACGCGCTCGCACTTTCGAGCGAGGTGGAGGGCGAAGCCGCCAGTGGACGTGAATGCATCGAGCGCGCGACCGCCGCGCGCGTAGCGGGCGGCCGCGAGGTAGTTCTCACGCTGATCAAGGTAGATGCCGGTCTTCTGGCCGCGTAGTAGGTCGGCGCGCAAGTCCAACCCATTCATATGGACCGGTACGAATTCCGGCACTTGCCCGGCCACGATCGCCGATTCTGAGGCCAGTTGCTCTTTCGCGCGCACTG
>JAGWQP010000523.1 GCA_028876805.1 Acidobacteriota bacterium
AGGTCCGTGGTGACAAACGACTATGTTTAACTCGACAAAGCGACTCGTGAAACTGGCGGGCTGCGCTTGGGTGGCCGCGCTTGCCGTGCATGCTCAAGGCAAATGGGTAGATCTGGCGCCATTCCCCGAACCGAAAGAAGAGGTCATGGGTGAGGCAGCCAACGGCAAACTGTACGTCTTCGCCGGGCTGATCCCGCTGTGGCATCCCGCCGGCCTCGTGTACGAATACGACCCGGCCCAGAATGCGTGGACCAAGAAGAAGCCGATGGCCTTGCCGTCCCACCACGTGGCCTTTTGCGAGCACGACGGGAAGATTTACGCGTTTGGCGGCTTCGTGTATCCCGACAGTGGCCCCGCTGCCTGGGTGCCCATCAACAACACCTGGGAGTATGATCCGGGGAAAGACTCGTGGAAGGCGCTGGCGCCGATGCCCACCAAGCGCGGTGCGGCCGAGGCAGTGGAAGTGAACGACAAGATCTACGTGATCGGCGGCGCCACGACGGCGCCCGGTGCCAAGGAGAATTACATCAACCAGCAGACCCGGCAGAACGTGCTGGGCACTGTCGAGGAATACGACCCCGGTCGAAACACCTGGCGCACGCGCACGCCCATGCCGACGCCTCGCAACCATATGGGAGCAGGCGCAGTTAACGGTAAGATTTACGTGATCGGCGGGCGCGTAGGAGCAGCGTTCATCGGCCTCGCCTCCGACATCTCGCTGGTTGAAGTGTACGATCCGGCTGCCGATCAATGGGGCCCACCGGGCGCGCGCATGCCTACGGCGCGAAGTGCGGTCGCATCGGCGGTTTATAACGGACGGATCTACATCGCGGGCGGCGAGTGGCAGGATCCGGTTGTGCAAACGGCCTTCCGTGTGTTTGAGGCGTACGATCCGGCAACGAACACGTGGTCCACGCTTCCGCCGATGGCGACACCTCGTCACGGCGTGGCCGGCGCGGTGATCGGGAATCGGTTTTACGCGGTAAGCGGCGACGTGCAGTCGTCCGGAACCGGAGTCGCGGTGTCGACACCGGCGGCCACAGCGTTTGAATTTACTAAGTAGCCGGCGCTACTCCGCCCGGCGGGCGATGTTTACTTCTGTGCAGGCCGCCATCACGTCCACGAACCTCTGATAGTTCGCTGTTCCCACGACGAAGGGATTGGGCTGGCCTTTTTGTCGTGCCTTCAATTTGTCGAGCTTGGGCTGGATCGGGTCCATCAACGGATGATTCTGCAGCTCCACCTCGACCTTGGCCTTCCGGGTCTCGTCCTTGAAATGCGCGACGCTCTTGAGGTAGGTCTGTAAGCCGGCATCGGAGATAATTCCCGGCGTCAGAATGGTCCCGCCGTACATCGCGGCCACGCGCGTCTTGCCGTTATCCTTCACGTCGAAGATATAGCCCATCGATCCGGGCGTGTGTCCAGGGATCGAGACCGGCATCATCCGGAAATCTCCGAGCACAATGGGCTGGCCTTCCACAACCACCTGATCGTGCTTCGGCAGCACGGCCGGCGCCTTCTTCTCGCCGCCGCGTCCCGCCGGTGGATGCTCCATCAGATCCCAATCCGCCGCCGAGATGTAGACCTTCGAGCCGTAATGCTCTTGCATGTAGGGCGAACCTCCGAAGTGGTCGGCATGCCCGTGGCCCATCACAACGATCTTCACCTGGCCGGGATCCAGGCCCAACTTTTGGAATCCCGGGAGGAGCTGCGACTCCACCTGGTTGGCAGCCAGCGAGTCAATCATGAGCAGTCCATCGGAGGTCCTGATGACATACACCGCAGTCCCTTGATTTCCGATCACGTACACGTTGTCAAAGATCTTAGTGGGTTCGATCGGGGGGTCGCTGGGACTATTGGCGCGCGGCGCTTCGCAAAAAAAGTGGGCTTCCTCGGAGAACATCGGCCCGCCGGCCTTCTTTGCCTTTTCGATCAAAGCCTTGACTTTCTCCGAGTCCGGCTTTTCGGGAGCCGCCGCCGGTGGTTGGGCAGCGACGGAGCACGCGAGCGCCGCGGCGAGCATCAGGCACGGAACCATCATATTCTTCGGCATTGGTTGTTCCTCGTTTCTACTCGTTATGCGCGGTAACGCGGCAGAATCCGCTCCGCGTTCCCGCGGTCGATCGCGCGCATCTCCGCTTCATTGAAGACCTTGTTGCTGACAAGACCGCGGGCGGTTTCGGCGGCGCTGCGATACCAGTAATCGGTGCCGTAGAGGATCTGCGAGACGGGCACGACTTTCCGAAGCGCGCCCATGGCCACGGGGTTGGTCGCCTGCGCTGTATCGTAGTACATCTTGCGAAGCTCGTACAGCACCCCTTTCGGCACATTCCGCGGGGGAATATTGCCCTGCCCCCTCGTCACGACGCCGGGCACAATCTCGGTCTCGGTGCCGGCAACGAACCGTTCGATCACGAAGGGCATCATGCCCCCGGCGTGCGAAAAAATCCAGTTGATGTCGGGATAGCGGGTGGCGGAACCGCTGAAGATCAGGCTGGCGATGGTGCGCGTGGTGTCCGCGCCATATTCCACCACCGTGTCGGCAACATCTTTGACGATATTGCGACAGCAATTAGCTTCGATCGGGTGGACGTACACCACGGCTTTGCGGCGGTTGAGCTCCTCATGAATGGGCGCCATCCTGGCATCGCCGAGCCAGAAATCGCCGTAGCTGGAATACAACCCGATCCCATCCGCCTTCAACGTATCGAGCGCATATTCGATCTCCCCAAGAGCACCCGGCGGGTCCGCGGCCGGGATCGCCGCAAAGAGGCCGAAGCGGCCGGCGTGATCGGACCTCAACTTCGCCGCATAGTCGTTGCACTCGCGACTGACTTTCCGCACTTCATTGGTTTCGCCGAACAAGAACCCCGGAGTGGTGATGGAGAGGATCGCGGTGGCCGTGCCGCTGCGGTCCATGTCTTCGAGATCCTCGTCGAGCTTCCATCCGGCAACCGCTCGGTTGAGCCCGCCCCCGCGGCCGCCGCCGACCCTGCCGCCCGCCTGGTTGTGCGCCTTTAGGAATTCTAGGTAAGCAGGCGGCGTGAAGTGATGATGGACGTCGATCCGGCGCGGAATCGCGGCCGGCTGCGCTCCCGAGGGTTTCCCGCCGAGAAATGAACCGACGCCGGCAGCCGCGAGCCCGCCCAAGAAATTGCGTCGCGATCGACCGTTCATGGGCCAGAAGTATGACGAAGGCAGCGGAGGTTGTCAAGCGCCATCCCACGAAAGCCTCATCCCACGGGGAGCCAAGGTTGCCCTCACCCGCAGGTACTGTATACTAGCCCTTCCGAGGGCAGAACCATGAGACTCGTGGCGGTCGTTGTTCTGGGATCGTTCCCCGTGCTGGCGCAGGACGGCGCCGAGGTGTTTCGCAATCAGTGCTCGCCGTGTCACCGCTCGGGGAGCAGCACATCGGCGCCGCTCGCCGAGGCGCTCCGCGCCCTTCCACCCGAGACGATCCTGGTCGCGTTGGAGTCGGGGAAGATGCGGTCGCAAGGCTCTTCGCTAAGCCCGAGCGAGCGCAGCCTCGTGGCCAATTATCTGGGTAACTCCGAACGGGCGCAGGTGATGCCTCCGGCCGCTAAGTGTTCCGCCGCCGCCAACCCGGCTAGCACCGAACCTGGCTGGAACGGGTGGGGCGTTGATGCGGCCAACAGCCGGTTTCAGAAGACCGCTGGCGGCTTAACCCGCTCGAGTGTGCCGAGACTGAAGGTGAAGTGGGCGTTCGGATACCCCGGAGTCACTACCGCGTTTGCTTCTCCCACCGTTTTCAGAGGACGCGTGTTTGTCGGCAGCGCAGACGGAGCGGTCTACTCGCTCGATGCCGGCACCGGGTGCGTCTACTGGACCTATCAGGCCGCCGAGGGAGTGCGAACCGCCATCCTCGTCACGAGCGATGGACAAGCGGCGTATTTCGGCGATCTTGAGGGAAACATGTACGGCGTTAGCGGGAGCACGGGGACGCTGCTGTGGAAAACGCGCGTAGATGATCATCTCTACGCGGAGATCACCGGCACGCCGAAACTGGAGGCCGGGAAGCTGTATGTACCCGTTTCAGGTGGCGCCGAACAGGTGGCGGCGGCCAACCCAGCGTTTCGATGCTGCACATTTCGAGGCAGCCTCTCGGCGCTGGACGCTCGGACCGGCAAGCTGCTCTGGAAGACTTTCACGATCCCAGATGCTGCAAAGCCGACCGATGGCGGCCGTTGGGGTCCGTCGGGTGCGGCATTGTGGTCGTCGCCCACGCTTGATCTCGATCAGAAAGCGCTCTATGCCGCGAGCGGCGTGAACTACTCGGACCCGCCCACGTCCACGAGCGACGCCGTCCTGGCCTTCGATATGGAGAGCGGCCGGCTGTTGTGGCGACGCCAATTCGTCGCCGACGATGTCTTCAACTTCGGGTGCACCACCCAAGAGCGGGCCAATTGCCCGGCAAAACCGGGAAAAGATGCCGACATCGGCGCTCCCCCGATTCTGCGGTCGCTTGGCGGAACAAGGCGGCTGCTGATCGTGGGAGCAAAATCGGGAATGGTCTATGGGCTCGACCCGGACCATCAAGGCAGAATCGTTTGGGAAAACAAGCTGGCTTTGGGAGGCCCCCAGGGCGGAATCATGTGGGGCGCGGCGGCGGATGAGAAGATCGTGTACTTCGCGGTATCGGACTGGGACCCGGGTAAACCGGAGGCAGGAGGCGGCCTTGTCGCCATCGCAATCGCTACGGGAAAGAAACTCTGGTCCCGCCCAGCGCCGAAGCCGGTTTGTCTGGGCACTCCCGGATGCAGTGCGGCGCAGCCGGCTCCGCTGACGCTGATCCCGGGTGTGTTGTTTGCCGGCTCGCTCGACGGCCATCTGCGGGCTTACGAGGCGCGAACCGGTGCCACGATCTGGGACTTTGACACAACCCATGACTTTTCAACCGTGAACGGCATCCGTGCGCACGGCGGATCGATCAACGGCGGCGGGCCGGTGGTCGCTGGGGGGACGGTCTTCCTCAATTCAGGCTATTCGCGGCTGCCGGTGATGGCGGGAAATTTGCTGCTGGCGTTTTCCGTGGACGGCCAATAACCCGCTCTAGTGGACCACGCCTCCGGCTGGATCGAGAGGCCTTGCCGGCCTCACGCGGGCGCCGTCGCGCCCTGTGGGCTTCGCCTCTTGTAGAGTAGGTGGTCCAGGCTCCAGGAGCCGCCGCCGGCCACTGCGAAGTACAGAAACACAAAGAAGTAGACCAGCGTTTCGTTGCCGCCGTTGCGAATCGGCCAAACCCCCCGCGGCATTGCCGAATAAAGATAAGCGGCCAGCAATTCGCCGCACAAAGCGATCGCGGTCGGCCGCGTCAGCAGGCCGGCGAACAGGAACAGCCCTCCCGCCATCTCGAGACCGCCGACCAGGGGAGGCAGTCCATCCAATGCCATGGGGATGGCGGCCCGCCTGCCGGCGGAGACGGGAAATAGCCCAAACCAGTGCCGGTAACCGTGAAGAGAAAATGTGAACGCCAGAATGAAGCGGACGACGGAGCGGCTGTAGACTTCCCACGAAGTAATCGCATCTCTCATTAACAAACCTTGACCCTTCTTAACGGTTCTTAACAATCACCGGCTCGGGTTCCCGCCTCATGCCGAACCCTTCGCCCATCCCCTTCGTCTTTCGCCAGATCCACTCATCCAGGCTCCACGGGCCGCCGCCGGCCGTGACCAGCCACAGGTAAAGGAAGCAATAGATCACGGCTTCCTCACCGCCGTTGGTGATCGGCCAAAACCCTCGCGGCGCCCAGCGGCTGAAATAAGCGACCGCCATTTCGCCGCTCAGGATGAAAGCCGTGGCGCGCGTAAACAACCCCAGGGTCATCAGAAGACCGCCGAGGATTTCGAGAGGCCCCGCGAATCCATGGAGCGTCCCGAAATTGTGGTCGATTCGTCCGCCAGCGAAGCCCCAAAGCTTCTCTGCCCCATGCTGGAAAAAGAGCAGGCCGATCCCGATGCGCAACACGCTCAACAGGTACGGCGTCCACCTGGGGGCCTTTGGCTGGGCACTCATATTCGTTCCCTTCGCGGCTGCTATTCTATACCAAACTGCTCTCCAGCTATGAAGCATGCGGTTCCCAACACCAATGTGGATAAAGGCGTCTGCTCCTACGATCAGACCCAGGTGTTCAAGATCAACGGGCTGGTCACCTTGCCGTTTGACGAGAGCGCCTTGGTCAAGGGATGGCAGATCAGCGGAATTTTCGCGGCCAACAGCGGGCTGCGCATGAACATCCAGGATGGCTACGACGAAGCGGCCGGGGGCACACTCGTCGCCTTGACACCCCGGCCGGACTACATGCCGGGCTGCCAAGTCCAGGTGGGAAAGGTAAACGAGTTGTACAACCCGCAGTGTTTCACTCTTGAGACTCCCGGCACTCGGCGGAGGCAGCTTGTTCGTGGGCGGAGGTGGGCGAAACGCAGCGGCCGGACAGATCCTGACTTTTTCCGGGCCCCCGCGCCAGATCCAGTTTGCATTGAAGTTTCTGTTCTGATATACACCGATCTTGGCGCGGAGGATGATCCAGGTGAACGGGGCACGCTGGCGGCACGGGCTTCGGTGTTTTCGATGGGGGGTTTGGATCGTCGGAGGGATGCCTGCGCACTCCCAGGGGAGAGGCGGCGAACCTCCGCTGTGGACGAAGTCAAGGCCGGCCGGGTTACCATCGACTACGACACTCGCTACGGTCGAACCACCGGCCCCCCGAACAACCGCCCGGTTTGTCGAGGCCGTGTACAACAGTCTGAAGCAGCCGCGTAAACCTTAGGAGTAGAGATGAAGCTTCGCCTCACCAGTCTCGGCTTAGGCATCGCGTTGGGCTCCGCCTTCGCCCAGGGCCCCGGAGGGTACAATCCCGTGGGGCCCGGAGTGTCTCTGGCGGGCAACTGGGGGCCGGTGTTCCACGAAGATGCGCATGAGCGCGGGCCGGGCCCGGAACTAGTGAACTACCTCGGGCTTCCCATTACCGACGGCGCCCGCATGTACGGGCTAGCCTGGGATGCATCGCGGTTTACGGTCCCGGAGCACCAGTGCGAAGTGCACATCGTGTCCTATATTTATCGAGGCCCATACAACCTCCGAATCTGGGAAGAGCACGACCCGGACTCGCAAAAGCTCGTCGCCATCAAGCAATACATCGACAACTATCAGCAGACGCGCACCATTTGGATGGACGACCGCCCGCATCCTTCCGACGCTGCGCCACACACCTGGATGGGCTTCTCGACCGGCAAATGGGAAGCGAACATTCTTACGGTCTCGACCACCCACCTCAAGTGGGGTTGGATTCGGCGCAACGGGCTGCGCCACACCGATCAGGCCACGCTGACGGAGCACTTCATCCGGCACGGGGATAACCTGACGCATGTTTCGATCCTGACCGATCCGATCACTTTGACCGAACCTCTCATCAAGACCCAGGATCTGGTCCTGCGAATCCAAAATGGGCAGGCGTGGCTTTACCCCTGCGAGCCTGTGGTCGAGATTGAGCGGCCGCGCGGCACGGTGCCGCACTACTTGCCCGGCGAGAATCCGTTCCTTCACGAATTCGCCGACCAATACAAGATTCCGCTGGACGCCGCATTGGGCGGTGCCGAGACGTCCTATCCCGAATACCAGTCGAAGTTGAAGAAAGCGACCGCCAAATGAAGAGACTCGCAGTCGCGGTTGTCCTCGCCGGCTTGCCCGGGGTCGCGCCCGCCCAGCCTCCCTCAGCGGAGCTTCAGACCTTGAAAGTCCAGGGGAACGTGTATCTGATCACGGGAGCCGGCGGCAACATCGCCGTGCAGACCGGCAACCAGGGGGTCCTCGTCGTCGATACCGGCGTGGCGGCGATGGCCGACAAGGTTGTGGCCGCGATCCGCAAGCTATCCGACAAGCCGATTCAATACGTGATCAACACTCACGTGCATGCGGACCACACGGGCGGCAACGAAGCCGTTCGCAAAGCCGGACTCACCTACGTGGGAGCCAATGTCACTGGCAATCTCACCGATGCCGGGGTTGGCGCTCAAGTCTATGCTCAGGACAATGTCCTGAAACGCATGAGCGCGCCCAGCGGTGTTCAGACCGGGGTGCCCTTCGGCGCCTGGCCAACGGAAACGTTTCTCTCGGGACGAAAGCAGCTTTTCTTCAATGGCGAACCGATCGAGATTATTCACCAGCCAGCCGCGCATACGGATGGAGACAGCCTGGTGCTGTTCCGGCGGTCCGACGTCGTCGTCTCAGGCGATATCTTTGTGACCACCAGCTTCCCATTCATCGACCTCGACCGGGGTGGGAACATTCAAGGCGAAGCGGACGCGCTGAACAATCTCATGGAAATCGCCATCCCGGGTGTGCAGGATGAAGGGGGAACCTACATCATTCCTGGGCACGGGCGAATCTCTGACCAACCCGACCTGCTCGAATACCGCGACATGGTGACGATCATTCGTGACCGCGTCCAGGCTTCAATCAAGAAGGGAATGACTCTAGAGGAGGCGAAGGCCGCCGGACTCACCAGGGATTATGACGGGCGCTACGGCGCAAAATCAGGGTTCGGAACCGGAGAGATGTTCGTCGAGGCGATCTACAAGAGCCTCATCAAAAAGAAATAGGAACAATGAAGAGACCTCACTGGCGGTTGGGCGTACTCGCGTTACTTCCGGCGGCTTATCTAGCCGCGCAGGCGGCGCCGCCCGCCAGAGCCGGAGGGCCGCCGCCGACACCGAAGACTCGAGCGACTCTCGATCTCACTGGCTACTGGGTGTCGGTGGTGACCGAAGACTGGCTCTACCGGATGGTGACTCCCGCCAAGGGGGATTACACCAGCGTACCGCTGAATGCGGCGGGCCGCAGAACCGCCGATGCCTGGGACCCGGCGAAAGACGAGGGCGCCGGCAACCAGTGCAAGGCCTACGGAGCGCCGGCGCTGATGCGTGTCCCAGGCCGCATCCAGATCACTTGGCAGGACGACAATACCCTGAAGGTGGAGACGGATGCCGGCACACAAACCCGGCTCCTGCACTTCGACGCTGCCCAGGCGGGTCGAGGCGGCGACTGGCAAGGCGTGTCGGTGGCGACGTGGGACGTCGAGGAAGGGGCCCGCGGTCCGGTTCGCGGCGCCGGCCTGAAGGTAACGACGACACAGTTCAAGGCGGGGTATCTCCGCAAGAATGGGGTCCCCTACAGCGCCAACGCGATCTTGACCGAATATTACGACCGGGTCAACGAAGGCAACGGCGATTCGTGGCTGATCGTGAAGACGATCGTGGAAGACCCGGCGTACCTGACGGTCCCGTTCATTACGAGTACGCACTTCAAAAAACAGGTGGACTCGAAAGGCTGGAATCCGACGCCTTGTACGGCGCGGTAACAAGGAGGTTCTCATGAATCAACGATCGAGCCGGCGTGAAGCCATCGGCCGGGTTGTCGGAGCCGGGCTCGGAATGGCGAGCCTGGCGCGCGCCCAGCCCGTCCGATCCCCGGCCGTCGTAACCGCCGGCTCCTCCCAGGTCCCCACCTGGAAGACCGAACTGCGGCCGCTCGCGCCGAACGTCTATGCTTATGTCCAAGGTGGCGGGCCGGGCCAACTGAACCAGGGTGTTTCCAATGCCGGCGTGATTGTCGGGGAAGATCACGTTCTGGTCATCGATTCGCTGGGCGCTCCGATCCACGCCAAGAACCTGATCGCCGCCATTCGTCAGGCGGTGCCCAACAAGCCGATCGGCCGGATGGTCGTCACGCATCATCACGGGGACCATATCTGGGGCCTGCCGTTCTTCCCCAAAATGGAGATCGTGTCGCACGAGTATTGCCGGAAGGCCATGCTCGATACCCCGATCCCCAGCCCGACCTGGGAGAAGCGTGACGGCTGGGCCGAGGGTGGCGAGGAGCGGCGCATCGTGCCGCCCACCACTGTGATCAACGACCGCACCACTTATTATTACGGCACGACCGAGGTCCAGCTGATCACGATGGTTCCCTCGCATACCTTCGGCGACATCGCGATCCATCTGCCCGAGCACAAGATTCTGTTCGCCGGCGATATCGGCTTCTTTTACGTCGCACCGTTCTTGAACAACGGGCATTGCACCAAATGGATGGAGACCTGCGACCGCATTCTGGCGATGGATGTCCAGACTATCGTTCCGGGTCACGGCCCGATCGGCGGCAAGCGGGAGTTGGCGGAGATGAGCGAATACCTCGGCCTGTTCAAAGCCGAAGCCTGGAAGCGGTACAACGCCGGCCTGACGCCTGGACAAGCGGCGGCCGCGATCGAGCTCGGCAAGTTCGATCGGTGGATCGGCGCGCGCGACCGCTTGCCCATGAACGCTGTCCGCCTGTACGCCGAATTCCGAGGCACGCTCAACCCCGCGTTTGACTCCGAGGGGGTTCAGCGGGCCGCCGACGAAATGAACGCCATCCTCGCTAAGAGGTAGTCGCGGCATCCCGGGCGGGCTCGCGGCTACAGCCCGCGTGAATTTCGAGCAGCCGCCGGACCAACTCCGGTGTGCGCTGTCGAGCCATCCCGCACTCGGTCGAGATACCAAAATCGGGGGCGTACCGGCTGGCTCGATCGATGCGACGCTTGGTCCCCTCCACGCCATCCGGGTGGACGAGGCCCAGGTAGAGCTCCGTGGTCGACGCCAGGCGCAGTCCGCGAAGCGGCTGAAAATATGCCTCATCCGTGCGATCGATCGGCACCGGCATGTGGATGTAAGTGATGGGGCGGGCCACTCGCGCGGTCAATAGATTCGCCATCTCGACCAGCTTCGCCGCATCCAGCGGTTCGACAAAATGCTTCGCGTCGTAATCGCCGTAGCAGAGATGGATGCCTAGTTCGACGTCTTTGGGCACCGCCGGTCCCAGGCGTTTGAAGCGCTCGATGATCTCGTCTTCTAAATGGTCACCGAAAGGATTCCGCATTGCCTCCCAACGCCCGTCCCACATCAGCATCTCGACGCACACATCCCATTGGATACACAGGTCGCGGTGCGGAATCGCGCGCGAGATCGCCTCCACCTCGCGGAGCATAGCCTGTTCGTAGGGGCCCTCGATCGGCGAGAGGTCCTTACGCGCGACAAACGGGAGGATCACCGCGAGAGGCGTTGGCAAAGAGACCTGGAACCGCACATCCGGCGGCAGTTGGCCGAGTTCTCGCGCGGCCAGAAAATCCTGGTACGAGATGCGAGCTTCCCTCGAATACCCCAACTCGGCGAAGCGGATTTGGGTTGGGTCGGCATTTTCGACCAGCATCAGCGGCTGCATGCCCCGGGGGTTCGGCGCGCTGGGATCGGGTTTCAGAAAAGGCTGCGCCCGCAAGAACGGGTATTGCCAGCTGATCCACAGCCTGCGGCCGCCCGGTTCGCCGTCCGGAACGCGACGGAGCCGCCGGCCGAGCAACTGGCCAGCGGTGCGGAACACTTCTTCTACGCTGTCGAGCGCGATACCGCCGACCAGGTGAACTTTGTCCGGCATCATCGGGAGGTTCGGGTGGCCTCCCCGCTCGCGGCTTCCCTGTCGCGAAGCGGAAGAGCGCCGCTTTTGGTCATGTCATTCAGTAGTTGGCGGAGCTCGCGGTCGGCATCTTCCGGTAGCAGCAACCGCTCCGCGATCAGGTGATCGGCGGCCTTGACTGCCAGTGAATAATAGTGAAGGAGGCTGCCGTACCGCTCTTCGAGCGACGGCCGCGGATCGCCTTTCGCCATCCGCTCGGATTTGGTCCTTGCGAACGGAATCGTGCCAGCCTGCAGCTGGCACTCCTGGCCTTTCAGCACACCGCTCGAAACCGGGTTCCAGCCGGTATAGGTTCCGAGCGGAACCTGTAGCAACAGCACCCGGAGGCCGGCGATTTCGTTTCCGTCCGCATCCACTTTGGCGGCCAGAGTCGGGATCAGCTGCCGGACCGGAGGGGGCACGTTGTCGATGACGCCGGAGTGGTCGTTGTACCGGAAGTTCGGGCCGAAATCGTAGTCGAGGACCGAATTCATCACGCCGTCGGGCGTGGGAGCACCGGGAATGGCCGGCCAGCCCATTGCCTGGGCGGTGGCGGGGACCAGGGTGCCATCGGTGACGCGTGGATAGGCGCTCGGTGGCGGCAGCGTTCCCTTTTGAACCCACTCGTTCATCCGAGCGAACAAGGCACGCTCCGTTTCAATCCACGGAAGCGGATTGGCGGGCAACATGCATTGCGCCACTGGCGGCTGGTCCACGTCGAAATTGTCGGCGCCGCCGGTGTGATTCGTGCTGGCCATGTAATAACGGCGCACGTTGGAGGGAAGCCGAATATCGTCCTGGCCGGTGGTCCCAGCGATTCCGAGCGAGCCTTTCACGAAGAAGAAGTCCGCGCCGCCCTCTATCTCCATGATCAGCGGACAGGTCTTGGTGGTCCGGCAGCGATCTAACAGGCCCCAGGAGGGTCGCCCGCGGATGGTGTCGGTGTAGTCTTCCCACCAGGAGGGCCCTTCTGCCACCGGATCGTAGAGGCCGGCGATGTTGCCGGGTTGTGCGAAGCGGATATTGAATTGGCCGGACGCGGCCGAGGCGTCCAGGAACGCACCGTCCCACACCGCTCGGCCCGCTTCGTCTTCATTGAAGCCGAGATTGATGAAGTCGCGCATCATCCGTGCGGGCTGGGAGACGCCATATCCGACTACGTGAGTAATTCGCCCTGCGAGTGGATTGTCCCTCGATTCGTAGCGGAAGAAAGAGACCACGTCGCGCAAGGCCGCCAAGCCCACGCCCAGGACGAACGGATCTTTGGCCGTATAGACCAGCTCGTAAAGGCGCGCGGGGTCGAAACCGCCTTTGAGGCAGACCCGTGTGGGATCGGGGATCCCAGGAAAGGCGGTGGTGCGGCAATCGGCGAACGCCCAATCGGCGCTCGGGATGGAAACGACTCCGCCGCCAGAGCCGCTCTGCGTTTCCGACGCTTTTGAGACCAGCGTAGCTTGGGTCGTGTCGAGACGTGCGGGCGTGCGGCCGGGACCCGGCAAAGCCAGCGTGTTCACCGGCCCTGAAAAGCCGACGACGACATTGCCTGGTGCGCCTGCTGCGAACCGCACCAGCACGCGGCCGGTAATCGACGAGCCATCGGGATTTTTCGCGATCGGCACGGTAATGCCTTCGCGGCCGCCCGCGACCGAGGTGATCGGCAGATCACCCTGCCAGCCGCTGGTCACGACCACGTACCCGGCCTGATACACCGAACCATCCCCAGGATCGGAAAGTTCCAAGTCTCCAGGGCCGCCGGCAAGCACAAATCGTGTGAACCGGCCCACGAAGCGGGGGTTGCCGCGATTGGTGACGTCATAGACGAGCGTGCTATTCGCCTTGGTCATATCGGCCGGTTTGAGAATGGTGAACGTGGTGGTGTAGGTG
>JAGWQP010000524.1 GCA_028876805.1 Acidobacteriota bacterium
AACCACGACGGCGCCGTCCACCGCAGTCAAGCCTGCAATCGCATCAATCGTGAGACGCGCCTTATCAGGCTCGTCATGGCTCAGGCGCGCCAGGTCCGAAAAGGGTGGAGACAAAGCATAGGGCAGGGGCGGCACAATCGAATCGTGCCATGATTCAATCCGCGAAGGAACCACGAGCAAAGATCCGCCCCGTCCATGGCTACGCATGGAAACGGCCAGCTGCACTAACAAGTTGACAGGGCTGACCGAGGATCCAGGGGAGTCAAATCCGAGCAGCGAATTGAGCAGCGAGGGGTGATCGGAAATGCCCCAGGCCTGCGGGTTCACAACCTTGATCTGGTCACCCTCCAGCACAGCTACATTGACAAACTTACCCGACGTTTCACCGCTGTGGTTCTTGATGACGATCAGGCCCGGAGCGGCCACCTCGGCAACAAAACAGAGACGGGGAATGCCGCGAGCCGCTCCCCAGACATAAAGCCCCTCCTCGGAATCGTGCCAGACACCCAAATGGATCCCGGCGCGTTCGACGGCCGGCGCAAGCCGCGTGAGGAGGCTGGGAGCGAGCGGGAGGCGACGCTCGAATATGAAGGGCTGCGCAGCCTGTTTGGGCGACAGGAAAGCCAGCGAGATTCTAGGGATAAACCTTCCTCGCGCCGCAGACTGGCCCAAAAAGCCGCATCGATGATCCGTTCAATGCTTTCAATATTGGGGACGGCAGCTAACTCACCGGCAGGGCCTTCGAGGGTCGCGGCCTGCCGGAGAAAATAGGCGTGCCATCTTGGCGAAACTGCTCTGGCGGCAGGGTAAGCCTCTCGTTCGATAATCGACATTGCCAAAGTAGACCTCGGCCTTGTTGGTTGATGCGCCCGAACGCCTCACGGCTATTGCCATCCGCCTCCGAGGGCCTTGTAGAGCTGGACGACCGTCAGCAGTTCGGTGCGGCGGACCTGCGCGAGGCCCAGTTCCGCCTGAAACTGATCGCGATCGGCGTCCAGAGCATTTAACAGCGTATCTACTCCACCGCGATATCGTACATAGGCGAGGCGGGTCCGGTCTTCGAGTGCGGTCACGAGCAGCTCGTGTTGCACCCGGCTCTCTCTCACCCGCTGGTGAGCGATCAACGCATCCGACACTTCTGTAAAGGCCGTCTGGATCGCCTTCTCGTATTGCGCCAGCGCACTTTCGCGCAGGGCCTCGGTCAGTTTCACGTTCGATTTCAGGCGACCGGCCGCAAAGATGGGTTCGGTCACCTGCGGCGTGAATGTCCACACACCGCTGCGGGCACTAAACAGACTCGAAAGCTGATTGCTTTGTCCACCCAAAAATCCGCTCAAGCTGATCTGGGGGAAGTAGGCCGCCTTAGCGACTCCAATCTGGGCGTTGGCTGCGATGAGGTTCTGTTCGGCCGCGCGAATATCGGGGCGTCGCTCGAGCAAAGCGGATGGCAGACCAGCAGGGACGTTCGGCGTCAAATTGCGCGCATTGGCTTCCGGAACAGTTGCGACCTCGACCTCCTGTTCGGGCAAGCCGCGCACGATCTCTGCGGGATTCCTTCCCAGGAGCAAGTTGATTGCGTTCTCCGTCTGTTCGATCTGCTGCTGAAGGGCCGGGATCGTCTCTGCGGCGCTGTAAACTAGCTGTTCTCCCTGACGCAAGTCGATGAGGGTAGCGACACCACCCCTCTGCCGATTCTTGATCAGATCCAGTGAGGCTTGGCGAGTGGCTAGTGTCCGCTGAGAGATATCGAGCTCGGAATCGAGCTCGCGCAAGTTGAAGTAAGCCGTCGCGACATCGCTAACCAGGGTGGTGATGACGGCCTTCCGTGTCTCGTCGGCGCTCAACAGGTTCGCGCGAGCAACCTCGGTCGCACGGCGCAGCCGGCCCCAGATATCCGCTTCAAAAGAGAGCAGGGTTAGCGTCGTCTCACCGAAGGTTCGGTTCTGGGACGGCACCAATGCGCTCGGCAGAGGCTGGGAACCGTCCCGCGAGAAGCGTGTAGTGGTCAGGCTTCCGCCGGCATCGAAGTTCGGGTATTGTTGTGAGCGGACGATACCCGCGTTAGCCCGCGCGGCTTCGACCCGCGCCACGGCGTCGCGCAAGTCATAATTTTGTGCCAACGCCGTTCGTACGAGGTCCTGCAGTTTCTCATCTCTGAAGACTTCCCACCATTTCAGGTCCGCCAGAGAGGAAGACTCATCGGGCGGCAGCGGCGTAGGAGAGCGAAAGGTTGCCGGTGTCGGAACAGCCGGGCGCCGATAATTTGGGCCGAGTGCACATCCAATGAGCAAGGCGGCCGCTCCAACCGCAGTAAAGTATAGCCGGCCCATCATCAGTCCCCCTCCGCACGAGCGGTTCTTCGCACCAAGACTCCTGAGGTTTCCGCTGTTGCGGCCCCCGAAAGCCTCTCCACCAGATAGAAGACCGCGGGAACAAAGAAAATGCCGATCAGGCTGGCCGCCAGCATGCCGCCGATAACGGTAGTGCCCATGATCTGCCGCGCGACCGATCCGGCGCCGGACGCCGTCCACAGCGGTACGCTGCCCAAGATGAAGGCAAACGACGTCATCAGAATCGGACGCAACCGGAGCCGGGCGCCTTCCAGGGCGGCATCCACCAGACTCTTTCCATGCTCCAGTTCGGCCTTGGCGAATTCGACGATCAAGATAGCGTTCTTCGCCGATAGGCCGATCAACATGACCAGACCAATCTGCGAATAGACGTCGCTTTCGATTTGCACCATGTAAGCCGGAACTAGAGCGCTTAAAACCGTGCGGCGCAGCCACAGGATAGCGAATGCGCCGAACACCGCAACCGGTGTGCTCAGCAGCACGCTGAACGGAAGCGTCCAGCTCTCATACAAGGCGGCCAGAATCAGGAACACAAACAGCAGTGAGAATCCAAATATGACGGAGGGCGATACTCCCTGCTGCGCCTTCTTTTCCTGGAAGGACATGGCCATGTAGTCGTAGCCCATTTCGCGCGGCATGGTCTGATCGAAGACCTCTTCAAGGGCCTTCATCGCCTGGGCGGAACTGTAGCCGGGCGCCGCGCTGCCGTTGAGCTGAGCCGACCGGTACATATTGAACCGCATGGTGAATTCGGGGCCGGCGCGCGCTTCGAATTTCGTGAGTGCGCCCAGAGCCACCATCTGCCCCTCGTTATTGCGCACGTAGAACTGCCCGGCGTTTTCGGCTCTGGTCCGATATTCACCCTCGGCCTCGATGTACACAGGCCACTGCCTACCGAAACGATTGAAGTAGTTCACAAAGTAACCGCCCATGAAGGTCTGTAGGGTTCGGTAGACATCGTTCACCGCCACACCCTGTTTGATCACTTTGTCTTCGTCGACCTCCACGAATTCTTGCGGGACGCTGGGCAGCAAGGTCGTACTCAATCCGGTGATCTCAGGGCGTTTGCGGGCCGCCGCCATAAAAGTATTCAGGTTGTTGGCAAGGAACGCAACGTCGTTGCCGGCGCGATCCTCCAGAACGAAGGTAAACCCACCCGAGGTCCCGACGCCTGGAATCGCAGGCGGTGAAAAATCGAAAGCGATGCCTTCCGGAAGCGTGCTCAATTCCCGGTTCAAACGTTGCTTGATGACTTGGAACTGTTGGTCTGTCGTCCGGCGATCGCGCCATTCCTTCAGGGTGACGAAGAAGAACGCGTTGTAGGTGGTGCGAACGAAACTCAGCAGGCTGAAACCGACCACGCTGGTTGTGTGCTCTACGCCCGGCGACTGAGCCAGCACATTCTCGATTTTGCGAGCGACTTCGTTGGTGCGCTGGAGCGAAGCGGCATTGGGAAGCTGCAGGTTGATGTAGAGGTAACCCTGGTCCTCGTCCGGGAGAAAGCTCGAAGGCACCTTGGAACTGAAGAAGGCGGCCGCCCCACCAAATCCGAGCAGAAGCACCAGCGCGACGGCGCTCTTGTGAACGAGCACCGCCGACCATCGCACATAGCTTTCGGTGGCGCGTCCGAAGAGGCGGTTGAATCCGTCGAAGCCCCGGCGGACGAGCCCGCGGCTCGACGTTTTTGGCTTCAGCATCAGCGCGGCCAGAGCCGGGCTCAGGGTGAGGGCATTGAAAGCGGAAATAATGACCGAAATCGCAATGGTCACCGCGAACTGCTGGTAGAGGCGCCCGGTGATGCCGGGGATGAAAGCAGTCGGCACGAAGACAGCGGAGAGCACCAAGGCGATGCCCACCACCGGGCCGGAGATCTCCTCCATCGCCTTCAGCGCTGCCTCCTTCGGGGCAAGCCCGTCCTCGATGTGGCGCTCCACCGCCTCGACCACTACGATGGCGTCATCCACCACCAGCCCGATCGCCAGAACCAGGCCGAACAGCGAAAGCGTGTTGATGGAGAAACCAAACAACGGGAAGAAGACGAACGTTCCGACCAGGGAGACGGGAACCGCGAGCAGCGGAATCAGCGTGGCACGCCACCCTTGGAGGAAGAGGTACACGACGGCGATCACCAGAAGTATCGCGATAACTAGAGTTTCTACGATCTCGCGGATACCTTCGGTCACTGCGCGGGTGGTATCAAGAGAGATCGAGAAGTCTACGTCGTCCGGAAAGCGCCTCTTCGCGTCTGCCATGAGTCTATTCACGGATTCAGCCGCCTGGACGGCATTCGAACCCGGTAACTGGTAGACCGCGATGATGGCGCTTGGCTTACCATTCAAGCGGCCGATGATGGTATAGTCCTGGGAACCGAGCTCCACGCGCGCCACGTCGCGGACGCGGACGATTCCGCCATCCGGCGCCTCACGTACCACAATCTGCCCGAAGTCCTCCGATGAGGTACGGCGGCCCCGGGCACGCACGGAGTAGGTGAACTCCTGGCCCTGCGGTACCGGCTCGCTGCCCACCTGGCCGGCGGGGTTCACCGCGTTCTGCGTTTGAATGGCGCTGACGATTTCGGGAACCGTGATGCCCAGCTTGGCCAGTTGGTCGGGGCGCACCCAAAGACGCATCGCATATGGACCGGAACCAAACACCTGCACGCTGCCGATGCCCGGCACGCGCGTGAGCTGGTCGTTGAGATTGATGTACGCGTAATTGGAAAGAAATCGTCCGTCATAGGTGCCATGCGGCGAGTACAAACTGATGAGCATCAGGGGAGCAGTGAGCGTCTTCTGAACCGTAACACCGAGCGCGTTGACTTCGGCCGGCAGCTGGGGCGCCGCCAGGTTCTGTCGCATCTGGGAGAGAATCAGGTCGGTATTGGGATCGGTCTTGACATCAAAATCTACGATCATCCGCATTTCGCCTCTGGCCGCCGCGTTCAGCGAATACATGTAGTTCATGTTGTCGACGCCGCTCATTTGCTGCTCGATGGGGGTGGCGACCGACTGTTCGACGGTCTGGGCGTCGGCCCCCGTGTAGACGGCGGAAACCTGCACTTCCGGAGGCGCGATCTGCGGAAACAAGGCAACGGGAAGGCCGGCAATCGACACGGCACCGACGATCACCAAAACGATGGAGATCACCATCGCCACGATCGGGCGATGGATGAAGAATTTAGACATGGCGGTTACCTTCCTGTGAGTTCCGCGGTTGTGACGAATGGCTTGGGGATGACAGGCATGCCGGACCGCACCTTCTGAGTGCCCTCGGCTACCACGCGCTCGCCCGGCTTCAGTCCTTGATCAATAATCCACTCGCTGCCGACACGTTCGCCCGGTGTGACGTTCCGAATCGCAATCCGATTGTCGCTGCCGACGACTGCTATTTGAAAGACCCCCTGCAGTTCGGTGACCGCGCGCTGCGGGACCAACAGTGCATGGTCCTTGCTTCGCAGCGATACGCGTACCCGGGCATATTGTCCGGGGCGCAGCGTGTTCCCAGGATTCGGAAACAGACCAGCGACCCGGATCGAACCCGTGCTCGGGTTCACCTGCCGATCGGCAAAATAGAAGGTCCCTGGCTGAGGATAGATCGTGCCATCGGTCAGGATCAGCTCGAGCTTCATCTGTTTGTGTTCGGCATCGACGGTGGCTTGCGTCGTGTATCGCCGGTGGAAGTCCAGGTACTCTTGTTCGCTGGCGGTGATGTTGGCCTTGATCGGATCGACCGTGGAAACAGTTGTTACCGGGCCGCTCGAGGGGTTCACCAGCGCGCCGACCTGTTGCTGCGCGATCCCGGCAATGCCGTCAATGGGGGAAGTGAGCCTGGTGAAGCCGAGGTTCAGATCCGCGGTTGCGACTGCGGCCCGGGCCGCCTCGACTGCTGCGGTGGCCGCCTGAATCTGGGCGCGCGCGGTTTCCACCTGCGCCTGGGCCGCCTGCAGTTGCGCCTTGGCGGCCAGGTTGTTTTGGGTGGCGTTGTCCAGATCCTGTTGGGTGATGGCCTGCTGCTCGGCGAGCGGAGTGTATCGGTCGACGTCGAGCTGAGTCCGCCTTTGGTTGGCCTCCGCGACCGCAACCTGTGCCTCCGCCTGCGTGAGTTGCGCCTTGGCCTGCGAAAGCTGACCGTTCGCCTGCGACAGTTGACTTCTGGTCTGATCGGCCACCGCTTGGAACGGACGTGGGTCGATTTCGAACAGGAGCTGTCCTTTCTGAACGAACGAGCCTTCCGTATAGTCCTGCTTTTGCAAATATCCGGTAACTTGGGCCTTGATGTCGGCGTTGACATAGCCGTCTAGCGTACCGATCCACTCGCTATAGATCGGCACGTCCCGTTGCTCGACGGCCGCCACTTGGACAACCAGTGGTTCCGGGGCCCGGGCAGCCTGCGTGTTGTTTGCGCAGCCGACGGCGCCGGTAAGGGCAATCACAATGACGACCCAAATGCTTAGATAAACCTTTAGATGCTGTTCCACCTTTCCTCCTCCAGGCACGCGACGCGGCGGGTAACTATTTAGAGACTTGGATGCGCGTACCGCGCAGAAGTATTCACCAAGGCTATGCCACGGCCCCAGCGAATCGAGTGTTCTGCTCGGCCCATCTCGGTCTTC
>JAGWQP010000525.1 GCA_028876805.1 Acidobacteriota bacterium
CAGCCGGTCAAAAACCTCTCTGACGCTGTCGAGCGGGTTTGGAAATTCCGGCTGTTCCTTCAACTCCAACAGCAGGGGAAACTGCTTCTCGCGGCTGCGCAGCAAGCTCATCGCCGATTTCCAGTTAATGGTGCCACCCTCGGAGAGGAACGGAAACAAGTGCGCGTCCTGCTCCCCGTTGTTATCGTGCACGTGCGTGGAGCGGATCCGGTCCTTCATCACGTCGAACGCCGCCTCCACGCCTTCGTTCATGTGGGCGTGTCCGGTGTCGAAGACGAAATTCAATCCGATGTGCGTCATTTCCACGAACTGCACTAGGCGCTCCGCGCTCGAAAGCTCGTTGGGGATGTTCTCGAGCAGGATCTCGACGCCACGCTGGCGGGCGAAGAGGCTCAGCTCTTCGAGCGCGCTAAACGCCGCGTCGAACTTCCGCAAATCGAATTCCTCACCGCTCACTCCAAGATGCTGGATCAGGTACTGGAAGGGGATGGTTTCGGCGATCTCCAGCGCCCACTTGATCTGATCGACCATCTTCAGACGCTGCGTCTTAACCGTATCAGTGATGGTGATGATCGACTGCGGACCGGAACGGCCCCAGATGTCGTCGTTGTACATTGGGGAATGCACCGCGTGTAGTTTCATCTCCGAATCGCGAAACCAGTGTCCGAGTTCAGCCACCTGCGCCTTGTTGGTGTAGTCCAGATGTTGCCGCGCGCAAAATACTTCCACGATCGGAATGCCCGCCTGCTGGATCTTGGTCAACATCGCCGTCGTGAGGCGATGGTTGACGAACAGATGCGTCGACAATACGTGATTCATCAGTGTTCAATTTCCTTCGGAACGCCGGGGGTCTCACGCTCCCGCGCCGCCGTCATCTGCGTGACCGATGGAGCGCTACACTCGATTCTACTATGAGGACTCTCGGCGGCGACGCTTCCACTCAAACAGCACAATGCCCGCGGCCACCGAGACGTTGAGCGACGAGATCTGCCCGGCCATCGGAATGCGCACCAGCACATCGCAGTGTTTGCGCACCTGCTCATGCAGGCCCTTGCCTTCGCCTCCGAGCACCAAAGCGGTGGGCGCCGAGTACTGAACCTGGTCGTACGCCTCGGTTCCCCGCTCGTCCAGGCCGTAGATCCAATAGCCGCGCTTTTTCAGGTCTTCGAGCGCCCGGTTGATGTTGGTCACCCGGACCACCGGCAGATGTTCCAGCGCTCCGGCTGCGGCCTTGGCCACTACATCCGTGATGCCGGCCGCGCGCCGCTCGGGAATCATTATGCCGGAGGAGCCGGCGGCGTGCGCGGTGCGGATGATGGCGCCCAGATTGTGCGGGTCTTCGATGCCATCAAGCACCACTAGTAATTCCCCCGCCGCGAGCAAATCTAGGTTGCCGTACTTCTGTGTGGCTCCCAGCGCGACTACGCCCTGATGCGCCGGCGTGCCTGCCAGCCGGTCCAGTGCGGGCCTTGGCTCGAATCGCACCGGCACTCCCGACTGGCGCGCCCGATCGATCAACTCCTGGAGCCGTGGCCCGCCGGCGCCTCGAGCGATCAGCACGCGGTCCAGGGGACGCCCGGCGCGTAGGGCCTCCACGATGGGGTGAATCCCGCTCAGAACGGCCATCGTAGCCACTAGTATAAGGTCGGTCGGGCTGCTATCCGCCGGCGAAAGTGCGGAGGAAGTCCCGGTCGCCCTCCACGAAGTCAAGGCAGCCCAGCCCTTCCGGTGGTTCCCATCGCATCTCATGAAATACCAAGTTGCGAGGTTCGCCATCGTAGGATTCCACTCGAAAAAAAATCAGTTCGACGGGGCCTTTGCCCGGATAGCGGTATTCGTAGCGAGCGATTTCTATGCCGGCGGCTCTGCGAATTCCGAGCTCTTCTTCGAGCTCGCGTGCCAGCGCCTGTTCGGCTGTCTCGCCAGGCTCCACCTTGCCGCCCGGAAACTCCCACTGTAGCGCGTGCGACTGCTCCGGCTTGCGGCGGCCGATCAGGATCCGTCCGCTGCGCTCGAGTATTCCTGCCACCACCTGGAGCATTTCCATATTGGAGCATACTTGCGGGGAGCCTAACCCTTTTGAGATCAATGCCCGTTTGGAGCCAAAGGGGAGGGCCACATCAGGCGCTCCCGTTCGGTTTTCCCGAACACCGTCGTTGGGAGCCGAGCATCGAGTTCTTTGACTGACTCCAGCTGGCCAGGAGCAATACACACGCATCGAGAATTCGCCGGCCGTGGTGTCCAGAATCGCTTGGCAGTCCCGCGGATCGCCGCCGCGTCTCGTTGTTGTGGTTGGCCAGTCGGTGTCACGCAAGAGTCATGGCAGGGCCACATCCTCCAGCACGATCACTGGAAGGCTAAGCGGAAAGTAGACGATATGCGGGCGCCCGGGCGATAGATGTATCTTCGACATCCCCGCATATCGCCATTGCCGCCATACTTCCAATTCCGTGCCATTGAGACGCGTTCACCCGACTCCGGCGCGGCCGGTCCGTGCGTCAACCCGGCGCAGGCCTGCGTGGTCCGCTAGTTTGTGGGATGTCCCCTTGTTTGAGTCGTTGATTGTCTGCGGGACGGGAGATCGGTTCCCCAAACCAGGAGCGATTTCGGCCCCAGGTCATTAGCGCCCTCCGACGGCGTAAGTATCGGCCGCAGCGAGCGCCGCCTCGGACCCGCTCGTGCGCGGTTTTTGATATTTTCCGGGGGTGTACGATATGATCCGTTTCGGCTTGATCCGCCGGTGCATGCGGATTGTCAGCCGGCCATTCACTCGAGGGATTCGATAATCTTCGCGTCCTGACCCGCTGCCTGGCGTTCTCGCTGGCTGCCATCGATTCAATGGTTTACCGCTCGTCCCTCCACCATCGGTGGCCTGCGGTCGAGCCCGTCCGGCACAACTTCGGCACGATCGAACAGGCTGCGCCGTCGCTAGGTAACGTGGATCGCTGCAATCGTCTCGCGTGACCTTCCGCCTGCATGGCTCTGCACGCCTCTCGATTCTCGTCAAGCGTTCCCTTTCCTCCGAGGGTAC
>JAGWQP010000526.1 GCA_028876805.1 Acidobacteriota bacterium
CATCGGCCAAGCTGTGCGCCGGGTCGACGCTCATCACCAGGGTTCGATAGCCGATGCGCGAAAGGTGAAGTCCGGTGGCCGCGGCTAGGCTGGTTTTGCCGACTCCGCCTTTTCCGCTAAACAGAAGGATCCGCATACTCTCCTTCATTTTATCAATGGGTCGCGGGACGCCTCCGGACTCAGACACCGACAACCGTGCTCCGGCGCTTCACGAGGACCACATCGCGCCAGCGCCCATCCACCGACCCCAGCCGCTCGCGTGTGCCGACGATGCGGAATCCGGCGCGCCGGCACAGCTCGAGGCTGGCTGCATTTTCGGGAAAGATGGCGGCTTGCAAGGTCCAGATCCCTTCGCGTTCCGAAGATCGAATCAGCGCGGCGAGGAGCGCGGAGCCCACGCCTTGGCGGCGGGCCTTTCCCGCAACATAGATACTGGCTTCGGCGACGCCTGCGTACACCTTCCGAGGGGAGACTGGGCTGAGAGCGGCCCACCCAACGACCGAGCGGCTGCTGCGAGCCACCAGCCGGCAGACCGCCAGCCGATCGCAATCCCATTTTTTCCAATCGGGTGCGGAGGTTTCGAACGTGGCATTGCCGGTCGCAATGCCATCCAGGTAGATAGCACGCACGGCCTCCCAGTCGCCAGGCTCCATCTCGGCTACCATGAATTCCACCTTCGCCCCCGCCTATGGTCCCCACTGTAGGCGAACCGAGGCGCGTTACGGTACGGCGAAGGCATAGATCGCGTTCTGCCCTCGCGGAGGCTTCAGTTCGGGAGTCTCGTTCAGCAAGCTTTGATCGAGCAGGCCATTGCCGGTCATCACAGCGATGTATTGTCTGCCGTTTGCCGCATAGGTAATCGTACTTACCGAGATCGAGCCGCCCAGGATCGATTCCCAGAGTTGCTTACCGGTATACGCGTCGAAAGCCCGGAAGCGGCGGTTTAAGTCGCCCTGGAAAATCAAGTCGCCGGCGGTTGCCAGCACGGCGCCATCGCTCGGCGCGCGGCCTTCGTTGAACCGGAGAATTTCGCCGGTCTCCATGTTGATCTTGGCGATCGCCGTAAATCGGTTGGGATCGCCGCCAGGGCGCGGGATCGGGCCGCGTTGATCACGCGCGGGCGGGGTGCCCACGGTCATATCGAGGCAGTTGTCGATGTAGGGCACATAGAGCGAGTTCGTATTTGGGCTGTACGCGGTGGGCCAATAGCTTCTGGTATTGAAGAAACAGATGACGTGGTGGTCACCGGGCCCCTTCATGACCAGGTCCCAGTTGATTTCGCTCTTGCCGGTTTTGCCGTCGATATGAGAAATCAGAAAATTGGAAACGTCGTAAGGAAACGGCGTCGCCCAAAGAAACTGGCCGTTGGAACGGTCGATCTCGAAAACTCCGCCGCCCTCGCCGACCATGACCGCGACGTCACGTTCCTCGCCGCGCGGCACATCGGGATTGAACCACTTCACGTACTTCGGATTGGGATTGAACTTCGTTCGAAACAGGGTTCGCTCGTGGGTGTAGTCCTCGTCCCAATCGTCGCCGGGCAGATGCTGGTAGTACCACCGGAGCTTTCCGGTTTCCGGATCGAGCGCCAGCGTCGAATTGCTATACAGATCGGACGGAGCCGTGCGCGAGGTCGCCTCGATGTTTCCCCCATGGCGCGCCAGACGCGTATTCGGGGTGGGATTGGCCACGCCCCAATACAGAATCTTTCGAGCCAGATCGAACGTGCCCGGCAGTCCCCAGGTGGAAGCCGTGCGCTTCTCCACCGGGGCGCCGCCCCAAGTATCGGGATTGGGGTCATCGGCGCCTTGCGTGGTGTAGAACTTCCAGACCTCTTTGCCGGTCAACGCGTCGTGCGCCGCGATATAGCAGTTGGCGCGCAAACCGTTGGCGCACGTGCCACCGGAGATGGCCTTGCCCCCGACCACGATGACGCCCGACGTGTGGCCTCGATCGTCGGCCTTGGTTTCCCAGCGGCGCTCGCCGGTCCGCGCATCCAAGCCGACGACATAGCTGTCCGGAGCCGTGTAGAGGACGATGTCCTGGTAGATGGCGAGCGTTTTGGTGCGCGCCGTCGTCGCTACGTTAGCGGGGACGGGGCGCTTGTACTGCCAGAGCAATTCCCCATTGGTGCCATCGAGTGCCTCGACAACCGCTCCCGGCCCGGCCACGTAGATGACGCCGTTATGGACGATGGGAACGGTTTCGACCGTACCGGCACCCAACCCCCGTGTCCAGGCCATCCGAAGCTGGCTGACATTTTGCCGGTGGATCTGCTTGAGGGGGCTGAAGCGCTCGGCGTCGTAGGTCCGGCTGTACATCAGCCAGTCGTCAGGGCTGGGATTTTCGAGCATCCCGGTGGTGACCGGCTTGAAGTTTTGAACCTGCGCCGGCGCGAGGCCCACCCAGATCGCGGCGACGGCGAACCCTAAGCTCCTCATGAATCTCCTCGTGACCCGTGGCTCTGGATCCGCCCCTCAGGTTAGGGCCTGCCACTGTGAGTGTCAAGTTGTCGCGCAGAGCGGGTTTCTCTTCGGCTGGGCGGCTGATATAATCCTCCCAGTAGGCGCGCCCGGGAGGGCCGCGCAGTTCCGAGGAGGTCTCCTTCGCGATGCGATTGACTGGCCTGATGCTTGCCTTTGCCGCTCTAGCGGTGGTACTGGCTCTGGTGCCGCCGGCTGCGACCCAGCCCCCGGCGGCGAGCCCCGGGTCGGCGAGGGCCGAGCGTCCTCCGGATTTGCCGCCACCCGGCGGCAGCGTCCGGACGCCGGGGCGGGGCAGTCTCCAACCGCCGAGGGTCACCGGTCCGACTCCGCGTCTCACTGACGGGAAGCCGGACTTTTCCGGCGTCTGGAGGCCCGACAACGTCTTCGTCGGCGACATTTCCCGCGGTCTTAAGCCTGGCGACAAGATCCTCCTGCATGCCGACGCCGAAAAGCTCATGAAGTCACGCAAGGCCGGCGAAGATCCGGAGGCCAATTGCCTGCCGACGGGTGTGCCCCGGATGGCACCCTATCCCTGGACGATCGCGCAAGCCCCCGGACGCCTCTTCTTTGTCTTTGAAGGCAACATACACAGCTACCGCCAGATCTTCATGGATGGCCGCCAGCACTCCCAGGATCCCGACCCCACCTGGTATGGCGAGTCGATCGGCCATTGGGAGGGCGACACGCTGGTCGTCGACACCATCGGGTTCAACGATAAGTTCTGGTTTGATTTCGCCGGCCATCCGCACACCGAGAAGCTGCACACCGTCGAACGCTACACGCGCACCGATCTTGGAACTCTCGTCGACGAAGTCACGATCGACGACCCAGGCGCCTATGAAAAGCCGTTTACGATTGTGGGCCGGAACCGGCTCGATCCGAAGGGCGAGATCATGGAGTACATTTGCCAGGAGAACAACCAGGATCCGTCCCACATCGTGGGTCCGGCCCGTTCGGTAAACTAAGCGAAACCGGAGACGCGTTCCGGCGCTCAGTCGGCGGGCAATCCCTTCTGCTTGGCTCGACTGGCCCAGTAGTTTTTCATGCGCCTGGACACTTCGGCGCGTTCCTGTTCGCTCATCGATTTACGCCCGCGGCGCTTGGGGCGATCCGCGCCCGATAGCAGCTCCTCCATCTGAGCGATAGCGCGCTCGACCTGTGCCTTCCGGGCGCGCAACTCCCCAATCGCCTTGTAAAGGTCCATCGGTTTTTCTTCCGGAGCGCATCCATTCTCACCCGCTCCCGGCGTCCTGATTCTATCATTCCTGGAATTGGGTCGGGAGTTTTGGAGCCCGAGCCTCTCCTCCATCCCGTTTTCTGTGAATTCTCACTCCCTCCCACGATTTGTCACCCGAGATTTGTACTTGACACGTGCCGAGTCGGCGCCGATCCAACATAAGTCGGCCACCAAATCCCGCGGTTGCCGGCTTCACTTATACGTTGCCGCGGCGGGGACCCAAAGTGGTCTCGCACGCCGTTCGCGACTGGATTCTCAACGGGTTCGTCTACTACGCAAGGGGCATCTCTACTTTCCCCTCCTAACGCGAACGCCACGGGCTACCCCAGTAAGCTCATTCTGGGCACCATCTGATGTTTCAGACCGGTCAGACCTGGATCCGGACCCGCCAGCCACTCTATCTCGAACGACCTCAACTGCCACTACCTTGATCCTGATACCCAGTTTGTGTTGAACCCAAAGGCGTGGGCCGATCCCGCTAGGGGGCTGTTTGGCGGCCCAAGCTACTACGGTGACTTCCGGGGTGAGCGGCGGCCGGTCGAGAACTTTGCCGTGGGGCGCCAATTCCAAATCCACGAAGGCATCCGGCTGCATATTCGCGCGGAGTTCATTCAACTGTACGTATACGTATATGAACGACCCCACCGTCAACGGCCCACCGGTCAACGGGGTCAGCATCAGCCCGCAGACCGCGCCGGTCTCGAAGCTCGCGACCGGCGGGAACGGCGCTTGCTCCCGGCCGGGGATGTAGATCTCCGGTTTCGGATCGATCAACACTTCGACGCTCAGTATCCGCCACGGACGGGACGGCTCGTGGCACGCTTCGAATTCTCATCCATGCCAGTCCGGATCGCGGCGCTCGCCCGAGGGGCTTACTTGCCTACCATGTGCGATGCGTCCTTCTCGCCTTCTAGGCACACGTACTCAAGCAGGTCCGTGTCGAACTGGAAGACGAGGTCCAGCTTCACCGTCCAGGGCTTGGTGTA
>JAGWQP010000527.1 GCA_028876805.1 Acidobacteriota bacterium
CTCAGATTCGTGGTGGCAACAGCCACTTGGTCGATCACTGGCCAATCGACGCCGTGCTCGGGACTGAGAATGTTAGCCGTGCCGTACCATCGAGAAGCGGCAACCTGGGAAATTAACCCTCTGGAAAGGCAGAGGCCCCGGTCGCTGGCCCATTTCTCCCGGACGACAAGTGCCACGAGTTCGGGATTCTCTCGCTCCGCGCCTGCGTAGTCGGCCTGGCGATCGAGCCCGAGAAGTTGTGACACAGCGGCGGCGCCCACACGATCGAGGAGACGGAGTTTCCACCCGAGGGTAGCCGCCGCGAACCGCATCGTACCCAGCGCATGACCGACATCGTGTTGGCAGTACCGGAACGCACGCTCGCCATACTTCCAGGCCTCCCGCCAAAGAATGGCCGAGAGCCCCACGAGGAATGAGCCCTCCGGAAACGCTGCCGTCAGGGCTGCCCAGACCGAGGGATCGAGATCCGCTCGAAGCTCGAGGCCATGCGCCTTCGATGCATAGTGGTAGACGCCGGGACGGTTGTGGATGCCGTCCAACGACGGCAAGAGCGCGTATCCCTCCGTCGGGTGGAGGTTCCCGCTCGACGGATTGGCGCGCAAAGACCATGTGGTATTCTGCAACCGTTTCCACGCTGTCAGCGATAGTGCGTAGCGGAAAAAGAGCGAGATGGAGTCCACCGAAAGCGGAACCGGCGCTATGTTGTCCGCGACGTAGAGTTGCCAATAAGGAAGCGGTCGCCCCGCGTCGGGGAAAGGAAGGCGAACCAGCGGCGCTCCACCGTAACGGCGGAACGGATCCGGCTGCTTAGCCCAATCCATGTAGCCAAGCGATGCGGCGTAGCGGTGGTAGTAGTGCTTCGTTCTCTCGTGGTAGGCTACCACGACTTGCTCGGCGGAAAGGTCGCGGTCCCTGTCCGTATTCACTTAACTGGCGGCCTTTAACAGGCACATGCAACGGGCGGCGCGGCGTGCCTTCAGCCGTTCATTGGCCTTCTTCTGCTTCTCCGCGTACACGATGGTCTGACACGCATCGCGCTTCCGAATCCGGGAACGCGTGACGAATTCGGCGCCGCACCGGCGGCACTGCTTGGTCATCGTCTCTTCCAGCGGAAGGATTCCCGCCTTTTTCGCCAACAGGTGAGAATAGTAAGAATCGCAGGGACTCATGTCATGCACCTCCTACAGATAACAATGGTTAGAGATCTAAGGTGCATTCTTGAGGGTCGCGGGAGTGGTGGGCACTGGAGTGGGGGCCATTCAGTCCGGGCTAGCCTACCGCCTGTTAACCCGTGACGGCTCGCCGTTCCGTGAGAATGCAGCGGCGAAAGTTGGGCTCTGATCTGGGTTGCGATAAGTGAGAATTCCCGCAACCCAGCCCTGGCCGGTTGTCTGCAAGAGCGCCTTTTTAGGACGGGAGACAACCAATGTGTTCGAGCCATTCTACGGGGTGTGAGCAAACCTGTGAATTCCGCTCAAAAATATCCGCCCACTTCGGATCATCATCCCTGAAATTGAGGAAGGTTCCGACTGTGCCTTGGCAAGACCCCTTGGCGAGAAAGACCGAATCGCCTTTCCGAAATGTTAGCACTTTAAAAAGGTCGGGTGATTGGAGAGTGTGGAATCGGGGCGTATTGTTCCGTCCTTTCTGGCATGAGACATCAGGGACGGACGGTTCAGCGACCCCGGAAGAACTTCTCCACTCCGCTCTTGGTGGGAGATGCCAGCCTTATTATAGCAGGTTTAGGACCTTGCGGTTCTGGTGCGTTGCCCATCGCTGGAGCCAAATGCAGTTTCGCAGCGTAGAATCGTTCGCCAGACCCGGGATGGTGGTAAAGGCGGGAAAGCTCCGGTGAAGCAAAACGGGCGCGGTAGATGCCAGCTTGAGCCGAAACTTCGAAATTTCTTGAGTCGCCGCCCGCCTCAAAGGCATCAATACGCAAGTACCAAAGGGCCGTCTAAACCGCCAAGACCGGCTGGCTTCCCTATTAATGCGGAGAGGTGAAACCAGCTTATGGCGACGAAGGTGCGAGAGCCCGTCTCACTCACCCTTGAGGAACAGCGGGATCACTGGGAGCGCGTATGCGCTCAGGCCGAGGAACTGCGGGATCGCTGGGAGCGCGTACGCGCTCACGCCGAAGAATCGATCAACAGAGCCCAGCAGATAGTCAGCTGGGCGCAAAAGCTGAAATCCGACGCTATGAGATGAAGCACGACTCTCAGTGCGCCGTCTCGCTGATCTCGTAACGCCTTCAGGATGGCGGCGAAATACTGCTCGGTCATCTGGGCAGGATCGGCGGGCGGAGGATCGCCGCCCATCTCGGCATCCCAGTTGCGGCGGGACGTAAGTCGAGCAGGCTCGGCCTCGGCTCTCGGCTGGCGTGATTGGTGGTCACGGCGTGGCGGCCGGCCCAGGAATCACCTTGGCCTCGGATCGTCAGAACGTAGGGCATGGGTAACGTGCGGACATGGCCACTACAATCTTTGCCGAGATTCAAGCGAGGTTCCGCCTGGTTTTGTCGCGTCTATAAAAAGAGGCCGGACCCGCCGCTTAACCCGCGTTCGCTCCGCCCTGGCTCGTCCTCACGCATTGCCGACGCTACGCGGGACCTTACCTCCGGGGCTCCCGAGCAGTGGCCGGCGAGCAGGTATGACGTGACGGGCCGGTCAGATTGAGCCCGATGTAACCCGGCCTGCGGCGGCCGGCTTGAGGATTCGCGCGAGCGAAAACCGGCTCGCCGTCGCACCCACGATTACGAGC
>JAGWQP010000528.1 GCA_028876805.1 Acidobacteriota bacterium
AAATCAGCCAGGCGAAGACCGCCACGGAGATGATCATCAGCAGCCAGCCGAGGGCATCGGAAATCGATTCGGCGGTCAAGTCGATGATCCCGGTCCGGCTGAGCACCGCAACGATGCCTAACACGGCCAACGCGCCCATCGCCGCCAGCATGCCGTGGCGCTTCTCGCGCTGGTCTTTCAAGGGGTCTCCGGTACCGCTGGGGCGAAGCCCCGCGGCGCCGAGGTATTTGCCGCTCCACACATATTGAATCAGGCCAGCCAGCATGCCGACGCCCGCCGCCCCGAATCCCAGCCGCCAGCTGACCCGCTCACCGAGGTACCCGCAGATCAGCGGCGAAATCAGCGCGCCGATGTTGATCCCCATGTAAAAGATGGAAAACCCAGAATCGCGCCGCACATCGTTGGGCTTGTAGAGTTGGCCGACGATGGTGCTGACGTTGGGCTTCAACAGCCCGGTTCCGACCATGAGCAGCACCAGCCCCAGATAAAACCACGGCAGACCCGGCGCGGCCAGCGAGAATTCGCCCGCGGAGATCAGAATCCCGCCGTACAGCACGGCCTTCTGCTGCCCAATGATGCGGTCGGCCACCCAGCCTCCCGGCAGGCTGAGCAGATACACCATGGCGGTGTAAAAACCGTAGACCGCGCCTCCCTTGGCGACGGAGAAACCCAACCCGCCCGAACTCGTGGGAGCCACCATGTACAGAATCAGGATGGCGCGCATCCCGTAGTAGCTGAACCGCTCCCACATCTCGGTGAAGAAGAGAGTGGCGAGGCCGCGCGGATGGCCATAGAAGCGGGTATCCTGCCACTGTTCCGGTTCTCTCGGGCGCCCCATCGACCGCCAGTGTACCATTCCGGGTTTGGTAGCATGGCGAAATGGATTGGAAAGCCCACGGCATTCGGATTGTCCGGGCCGGCGAGTTGGACACGAACACTCCGCAGACACCGGGCATGACGCGCGCGGCCGCCATCACCCACGCCACGGCTGGGGCGCAGAAACTGTGGGCGGGTACGGTGGTGGTCGAGCCGGACGCCAAGACCGGGGCCCACCACCACGGGGAGCTCGAGACCGTGCTGTACATCGTGAAAGGCCGCGCACGGTTTCGTTGGGGCGAGAAGCTGGAATACGTGGATGAAGCCGGTCCGGGCGACTTCATTTACGTGCCGCCGTTCGTCCCCCACCAGGAGATCAACGCCCGGCGGGAACTACCCGTGGAAGCCGTCGTGGTTCGCAGCGGCCAGGAGCCGATCGTGGTGAACCTGGATATTGAAAGCCCCGAGGCGCAAAGTCAAGCTCCGCAAAACCAGACGCCCGGAGGGTTTCACCCGCCTCACGGCCGATGATCGCTCGCGTCCCCTTTCTCGCGCGGCCGACCCACTGGATCGCGAACGTCCTTTGTGCCGTACGTTTCCCTCTCTCAAGCGACCCTCTATTTCCGGAGTTTGCTGAAAGTGATGTCGCCCGACAGGGAAGCCTGGCACCTTCTGCTATCCGAAGGGCATGTAGGCGGCGGGCGTCGAGGCTAACGTTGCTTGGCGGCCATCTTCTTTTCGAGGGCTTTCATCAACCGGGTCTCGACGTCGCTCGGAATCGGATAAGGCTCCATGCCCTTATAAATCTGGATGGTCTTCTTGGTGGTATCAGCGATCACCCAGCAGTTGGGGCACTCGGTAATATGCCGTTCTAGCTTCGCCCTCAGCTCCGCGTCGATGCGCTCGTCCAGATAGTCGCTCAACTCGGCGAGAAAATCCTTACATGTAAGCAAAGGCGTCGTCTCCCTTGCGCTTGAAGTAGCGAGTCAGCTTCTCGCGTAACTGCAAGCGGGCGCGCAACAGCCGGCTCTTGACCGCCGGCACGGAGAGGCCAAGAGCTTCCGCAGTCTCTTCGGTCGAAAGATCGTCCACATCCCTCAGCAGGAACACCGAGCGGTATGCGGGGGCGAGGGTTTGGATGGCCGAATCCAGGATCTCGCCCAGCTCCTCACGCGAAAAGCGCTGCTCCGGGTCTTCGTCCCACGCCGCGATTTCCCGCGTCACCGTGTCTTCACCAGTATCGATCGACTCGTCCAGCGAAACGGATTTGTCGGTTCGCCGGCGCCGCAACTTCATCAGTGCCTGGTTCACCGCGATCCGCACGATCCAGGTGTAGAACTTCGAATTGCCCTGGAACTGATCGAGATGTTCGTACGCCCTCAGAAAGGTCTCCTGAAGCACGTCTTCGGCGTCTTCGCGGTTTTGCGTGATGTGCTGTGCCAGGCGAAAAATTTTGGCTTCGTAGCGTTTTACCAGTTCGGCGAACGCACGATCATCTCCCTTGCGGGCTTGCGCCACAAACGGGGCTTCGTCGAATCCGGCCTGGCTGGGGACGGGCGTGGAATGCACCTTCCTTTATCATAGCGCACCGGTTTGGCTGGAACCTCCGGGGAGTCCGACCGCATGTTACGCTGAAATTTCCCTATGAGCCAGATTGAGGTGACGCTGCCCGACGGCAGCAAGCAGGCCGTAACGCCAGGGATTCGGCCTATTGACATCGCCCAGTCGATCAGTCCACGGCTGGCTGACGCCGCCATCGTGGCCAAGGTCGACGGAGAGTTGTACGACCTCACCCGTCCGCTCGAAAAGAGCGCGTCGTTAGAGATCCTGACCAATAAGGATCCCGAAGCGCTCAGGGTTTATCGTCACTCGACCGCCCACCTGCTCGCGGCAGCGGTGCTCGAGCTGTATCCTGAAACCCAGCTGGGCATCGGCCCGCCGATCGAGTCGGGCTTCTACTACGATTTCGACCGCGCCACCGCCTTCACGCCGGAGGATCTCGAGAAAATCGAGAAGCGCATGTGGGAGATCCAACAGCGGAACCTGCCTTACGAACGCATTTACACCAGAAAAGACGAGGGCCTCAAGAAATACCGAGACGCTTGGATGAAATGCGAGCTGATCGACGAGCGCGCCGGCGATGTCTTCACCGAGTACACGCTGGGGCCGCACTTCATCGATTTTTGTCTCGGGCCGCACGTGCCGAACACCTCGAAGATCAAGGCGTTCAAGCTACTTTCGATCGCGGGAGCGTATTGGAGAGGCGACGAGCACAACAAGCAGCTGCAGCGGATCTACGGCACCGCGTTTTTCACCAGGAAGGACCTGGAGGACTATCTCAACCGGCTGGAAGAGGCCAAGCGGCGGGATCATCGCCGCCTGGGCAGGGAACTCGAACTATTCACTGTTAATGAATCGGTGGGCGCGGGCTTGCCCTTGTGGCTGCCGAAGGGTGCCACCATCCGCCGGCTGCTCGAGGACTACATCCTCGAACGCGAGCGGGCGACCGGATACCAACATGTCTATACTCCCGACCTGGCCAAGGTCGAGCTCTATCAGCGATCGGGCCACTGGGCGCATTATCACCAAGACATGTTCCCCACGATGGACCTTGAAACCGAGAAGATGGTGTTGCGGCCCATGAACTGTCCGCACCACATCCTGGTGTTTGAGTCGAAAAAGCGCAGCTACCGGGACCTTCCCATCCGAATCGCGGAACTGGGCACGATGTATCGCTACGAGCGGTCAGGTGTGTTGAGCGGTCTGAGCCGGGTCCGCTCGATGACGCTGAACGACGCCCACATCTTCTGTACGCCGGAGCAGATCAAGGAAGAGTTCTCCGGCGTGATGAGGCTGGTGGAACAGGCCTATCGCGATCTCGGAATTACGCAATACCGGTACCGACTTTCGCTGCGCGATCCGGCCAATAAAGACAAGTATGTGAACAACGACGAGATGTGGGCGTTGGGGGAACGCGTGTTGCGGGAGGCCATGGACTCGCTCGGGCTGCCCTATATCGAGGCTCGCGGCGAAGCGGCCTTCTACGGCCCCAAGCTCGACATCCAGCTGGCCGACGTCATGGGCCACGAGGAAACCTACTCCACGATTCAAGTGGATTTCCATCTGCCCAACCAGTTCGGACTGGGTTATGTCGCAGCGGACGGCAAAGAGCATCGCCCGGTCATCATCCACCGTGCGATCGTGAGCACCATGGAGCGAATGGTCTCGTACCTGATCGAGCTCTACGCCGGAGCGTTCCCAGTCTGGCTGGCGCCGGTGCAGGCGACGGTGCTGCCGATCACCGACCGCCAGACCGAGTACGCACGCGTCGTGCGGAAGCAACTGGAAGACGCCGGTGTTCGCTCGACCGTTGACGATCGTAATGAGAAGGTCAATCTCAAGATCCGCGAAGCCCAGCTGCAGAAGGTCCCGTATATGCTGGTGGTCGGCGATCGCGAGCAGCAGAGCGGCGAAGTTTCGGTCCGCAACCGCAAGCATGGGGATCAGGGCGCCAAACCGCTCGCCGAGTTTGTTTCCGAGATCCGGAAGGTGATCGATTCGAAAGCTGTTTCCGAATAGCCGGAGAGCACACCCCGCGCGCCTGGCTCGCGCGCCTGGATCACTGATGGGCATGAAGGCGATTGAAGTCCGAGAAGACCTTCAGCAGCTCGATCGCGCGCTCGACGCGGTGCCCAACGCTCCCGCCGTGTTTATCCTGTGGCCGAACGAAGGCGGCCCGTATCTTTCCAAAACCGCATTGCTGCGCCGCCGCCTGATGCGGCTTCTGAAAGAGCGGGAACGGCCGTCACGACTGCTCAACCTGCGGCACACGGTCGCGCGCATCGAGTACCGGCTGACGGCCTCCGCGCTCGAATCCAGCGTCGTTCAGTACGAATCCGCCCGGCGGCTTTTCCCTGAGAATTATCTCGAGGTGATCCGGCTGCCGATGCCGCCATACGTGAAGCTCGTCCTGAACAACGAGTTTCCGCGCAGCTACATCACCACGCACATCGCGCGCACCTCCGGCCTGTTCTTCGGTCCCTTTCGCGCGCGTGCCGCCGCCGAACGCTTCGAAAGCCAGTTTCTCGACTTGTTCCAAATGCGGCGCTGCCAAGAGGATCTCACTCCTTCTCGCGACCATCCGGGCTGTATCTACGGCGAAATGAACATGTGTCTGCGGCCTTGCCAGCAGGCGGTAGGGCCGGCCGAGTACGCGCGCGAAGTCGAGCGCGTGGCTGAATTTCTCCGCACCGACGGCCGGTCTCTGCTCGATGCAATCGGCCAGTCCCGCGACCGGATGAGCGAAGAAATGAATTTCGAGGAAGCGGCCCGCCTGCACAAGCGTTTCGAAAAGGTCGAGGAAGTGCTGAAGCTGCGCGATGACCTGGCGCGCGACGTGGACCGTCTCCAGGGAGTAGCGATCACGCGCTCGCTCGCCCCGGGAGCCGTCGACCTGTGGTTTGTGCGCGACGGCTCCTGGCAGACACCGCGGCAGTTCAGCTACCAAGCACCGCTAGCGAAGCCGGTCCCACTCGATCAGCGGTTGCGCGAGATCTTCGCCGGGGTGAGTGGCCCTAAACTCACGCTCCGCGAGCGGCAGGAATACCTGGCGGTGCTGGCGCGCTGGTACTATTCGAGTTGGCGGGACGGAGAATGGCTAAGCTTCGAAACCTACGGCGAGATTCCATACCGCAAGCTGGTGCACGCCGTCTCGCGCCTGGCACGGCGCGATCTGCCCTCGTCCTAGCGCTGGTGGCAGCCGCATCAGGCGCCGGCCGGAATGCGCTCGTACCCGATTCGCTGCTGCGTACCATCGCTGGCGAGCTTTCGGTAGAGAACGCACTGAAGCAGACCGCGGCCATCGCCTCGCGAGCGCGTTATCCGAATTCGCAAGGCTTTTTCGACGCGGCTGAGTATGTGGCTCGCCGCGCGCGCGAGTACGGCCTGGACCACGTGAGGGTGGAGCGTTTTCGCGCACCGGAGCCGATGTGGGATGCCGCCGAGGCGTCGCTCGACGTCATCGCGCCAGTCCCAGAGCCGATTTCGGCGCTCGAACGCGTTCCCGAACTTCTCGCCCACAATAGCGCCGATGGCGATGTCACCGCCGAGTTGGTGGATGTCGGCCGAGGCGTATCGGAGGCGGACTATCGCGACAAAGACGTGCGCGGAAAAGTGTTGCTGGCCACCGGAGAACCTCAGCCGGTATGGCGGGCGATGGGACCCCGCGGTGCTCGGGCGTTAATCGCCGCGCCTTCGGGAGACTTCTTCGGCCGGCATACTCCGCCCGACGCGGTCCTCTGGGGAGATGCCCCCGCCCATGCCGTGGTTCTGATGGTCAGCCCCCGACAGGCCGGCCGGCTTCGGGCCCTCATGCGGCGCGCGCCGGTCATCGTACGCCTGCACTCCAAGGCCGCGCGCAGCGAGCCGGGCGCGCTCGGTATGGTGATGGGCGAGATCGCGGGTACGCACCTCGGAGAGGATCTTGTGATTGCTGCACACCTGGATCACCAAAAACCAGGCGCTAACGACAATGCTTCGGGCAGCGGTACCTTGCTCGAATTGGTGCGGACCCTGAATCATCTGATCGTTGCCGGAAAGATCCCCAAGCCCCAACGCACGTTGCGTTTCTGGTGGACGACCGAGATCGTTTCCGAGCAGGCGTATTTCCGCCGGTACCCAGAAGATGCCCGGAATATTCTGCTCTCGGTGGTGCTCGACCAGGCAGGTGGCCTGCGCAACGCCGAAAACAACCTGGTCATCATATTCAATCCTGTCTGGCTGCCGTCTTATGCCGACGACCTGATCGAAAACCTCGCCGAGTCCGTGAAGGATCGCTATGCTCCCGCCGAGTATGAACCCGATCCCCTTGTGATTGCCCGGGGCGGCAGTCATCAATCCCTGCGGACTGTGTATTGGGATTACCAGGAGATTACCGACGAAGTGGCTTTCGAGAGCCGGGAGCGGAGGATACCCGGAATCGCACTCGCGGTTCCTTCGCTCGATCTCATCCACTCGAACCTCGACACTGTCGATCGGCTCGACCCCACGTGGATGAAGCGGACCGCGCTATTGACGCTGGCTGCGGCGCTCTATGTCGCCGACGCCGGCCCCGCCCAGGCCCAGGCCGTGCTCGACTACACCTTCCGGCGCGCGGCCAGCCGGCTCGCGCAAAGCGACGATGCCGCGGGCGACCTCGCCTTCGAACGCGCGCGCCTCGATTCGGTGCGGGCCTTGGATCCCAAACTGGACACGACCGCATACCAGAATCAACTATCTGCGGTAGCGGATGCGGTCCGCAACCGGCGGCGCTGACGAGTGCTGACGGGTAAGGGCTCGAGAGCCTCATCTGTTTGTAGTGATTTACCTTTTACGCTGTCGCAGTCCTTGCCGGTCTGGGCGTCCTTGTACATCAGTAAGAGTCCCGTCTGAGACGGGCGAACTGCCATTGTAGGAGTTGTCGGGGATCACATTGATCGCGCCTGAACCGCCGCCCGGAACCGTCAAATTCGCCCCGGCCTGAGAAACCTGGGCATCTCCACCTCGTACCAACGGAGCACCGGATCCGATAGCCGCTGTGCCCGTGCCCCTAGACGCCCGCCGGCGCGCCGGTGAAGCTGGCCACGGCTTGTGTTTCGTCGGTGAAGCTTTCAAAAACGGTGTATAGTTTAGTGACGGTGAGCAGGTCGCGGACGCGACTCTGCGCATGGAGAAGCTTGATTTGTCCGCCAACGCCGGCGACGCTGGCTGAGGACCCCACCATCTCACCCAGTCCTGAGCTGTCAATGTGAGTCACGCCTTCCAGATTGAGCAGAATCTTCTTTTCCTTTTTGGCCAGCAGACCCTTGACAGTCTCGCGGAGCGTGCCGCAACCTTCCCCGAGCGTCAGGCGGCCAGCCAGATCGACGACGGCGACGTCCCCGGTATGGCGCACGGTTGCCTTGAATGCCATGTGACCTCCGCCGTTCATTATCCACAATCAGAGCGGTCTTCGCAGGCGCTCGGCAAAACCGCGTGGGACGCGGCCGGTTGGCTATTCCACGGTGACGCTTTTGGCCAGGTTCCGCGGCTGGTCCACGTCGCAGCCGCGCCGGACCGCGATGTGATAAGCCAGCAACTGAAGGGGGACGATCTCAAGAATCGGGCCGAGCAGTTCTCCGCAAGGCGGGATCTCGATCACGTGATCGGCCATTTTGTGTACCTGCGAATCGCCTTGTGTGACCACCGCGACCACGATGCCCTCTCGAGCCTTCACCTCCTGGATATTCGAGAGCGTTTTTTCGTAAAGCACAAGGCTGTCTTCGTTGTTGGGCTCGCGCGTCGCCAGTACGACGACCGGCAGCTTTTCGTCGATCAGTGCGTTAGGGCCATGCTTCATTTCGCCGGCGGGATATCCCTCGGCATGGATGTAGGAAATTTCCTTGAGCTTCAGCGCGCCTTCGAGGGCGATGGGGAAATGGACGCCGCGCCCGAGGTACAGGGCGTCGGTGGCGTGGTGCAGCTCGCGGCCCAGCGCTTCGTAGAGAGGGTCATTCGAGAGCACGGTCTCCAGTTTGCCGGGGATCTGCAATAACTCCTGGACCAGGCACCGCGACGTGCTCTCGTCCAACCGCCGGTTGGCCTGTCCCAGATACATTCCCAGAATGAACAGGGCGGTGAGCTGCGAGGTGAAAGTCTTGGTGGCGGCCACTCCGATTTCCGGGCCGGCATGGGTGTAGATGGTGCCCGCCGCTTCGCGCGTGACCATGGAGCCTACGACGTTGCAGATGGCCAGCGTCTTGGAGCCCTTCTGCTTGGCTTCGCGCTGCGCCGCCAGGGTGTCGGCCGTTTCGCCCGATTGGGAAACCACCACCGTCAGCGTGTCCTCCCCGACGATCGGATTGCGGTAGCGGAACTCGCTGCCGTAGTCTATCTCCACCGGGATCCCGGCCAGCTTCTCGATCAGGCATTTGCCGACCATGCCCGCGTGCCAGGCCGTACCGCACGCGATGATCTTCACCTGACGGAACCGCGCGAACTCGGCCGGCTGAATGTCCATCTCGTTGAGGAAGATGCGGCCGGTCTCCTGGCCTACGCGACCGAGAGTAGTGTCTTTGACGGCACGCGGCTGCTCGAAGATTTCTTTGAGCATGAAGTGCTTGTAACCGCCTTTTTCCGCCATGATCGGGTCCCAGAGAATGTGGGTGACCTGGCGGTTGACCGGGCGGCCCTGGAAATCGCTGAGCCGCACGCCTTCGGCGGTGAGAATCGCCATATCGCCGTCGGCCAAAAAGAACATGTCGCGGGTGTGACTGAGGATCGCCGGCACGTCGGAAGCAACGAAATACTCTTTGTCCCCGATGCCAATCACCACCGGCGGTCCGGATCGGGCGGCAATGATTTTGTTCGGATCAGAGCTGGAAACCACGGCCAGCGCAAAGACACCGGTCAGCTGCTTCACGGCTGCGCGTACGGCCTCCTCCAGGTTCGCTTTGAAATGCTTTTCCACCAGGTGCGCAATGACCTCGGTATCGGTCTCGGTCTTGAAGACATGGCCTTCGGCCTGGAGCTGATGTTTGAGAGACAGGTAGTTTTCGACGATGCCGTTGTGTACCACCACCACGTCGCCGCGGCAGTCGCGATGGGGGTGGGCGTTTTCCTCGGTCGGCCGCCCATGTGTGGCCCAGCGCGTGTGCCCGATGCCGAACGTGCCGTCCACCGGATTCATGCGGACCGCCTCCTCCAAGTTCCGCAACTTGCCTTGAGCGCGGCGGACTTCGAGCCGGCCGCCCTCGCAGTACACGGCCAGCCCAGCCGAATCGTATCCCCGGTACTCCAGGCGTTTCAGCCCTTCCAAAATGATAGGAACTGCCTTGCGGGTTCCCACGTAACCGACGATGCCACACATACTTACATTATAGTGGGGTGCGTGGATTCGACTGGTCGGCGGCCTTTGGTTCGGTATCAGTCGATTAGTTCCACGCGATATTCTTCGATCACCGGGTTGGCCAGAACTTCGTAGGCAATGGTTTCGATGTCCTGCCGCGCCTTCTCGGGTGTCAGTCCGTCAGCCAGAGCGATGTCGAAAAACTTTCCTTGTCGTACGTCTGCGATCGCTGGATAGCCGAGGTCGCGCAGCTTGGAGCAGATGGTCTGCCCCTGGGGATCGAGCACCGTGGACTTGAAGGACACAAAGACGCGGGCTTTCATCGGTTCCGATTATCGCACGGCGACTTGGAGAGCTAAACGGCACGGAACGTGCAAGCATAAAGGAAAGATGACTCGCGCTCCGTCCCTAAACCGTCCTATCGGCGTTTTCGATTCCGGCGTCGGCGGCCTTACGGTTCTGCAGGCCCTGCGCCGCCGCCTGCCGCACCGTGATTTCGCCTACTTGGGCGATACGGCGCGCGTGCCGTACGGGCGCAAGCCTCCACAAATGGTAGTGGAATTCGCGGTGGGAATCGCGGATTTCCTGTGCGGGCTCGGCGTGGACTTCCTGGTGGTGGCGTGCAACACAGCTTCGGCGGTGGCGTTGCCGGCCCTAATCGAGCGCTCCCGCGTACCGGTTTGTGGCGTGATTGACCCGGGTGTGGAAGCCGCGACACGCGCGACCCGCACCGGCAGCGTTGGTGTCATCGGCACGAAGGGGACCATTGGGAGTAGCGCCTATCAGTCGCGTCTCGAAGCGCGCGGCTTGCGGACTTGGTCCCAGGCCTGTCCGATGCTGGTGCACGTCGTCGAGGAGGGGCTGGCCGATTCGCCGGAGAGCGAACTGCTGGTGACCCAGTACCTCAGCAACCGGCCCGAGATAGATACATTGATCCTCGGGTGTACACACTACCCCTTGCTCAGTCGAGTCATCCAGAAGGCTGTCGGCGCCGACGTGAGGCTGGTGGACAGCGCGGAAGTGACTGCGGAGACCGTCAGCTCGAATTTCGACGGATCGCCCAATACTTTCGAGCCCGGGCGGGTGGTCCACTTCGTCACCGGCGACCCGCTGGCATTCGCCCATACGGCCGCGGTGATCGGTGGAGTGGACGGCGAGATCATCCCACTCCCGGTCACCGAATTGGTTGCGGTCACCGCCGAGTAGGTTCACAGCAATTGGGGCAGCAACTCACCGGCCGGGCCTTCGAGGGCAAAGTCGACGGATTCGGAGAATGGCGTGGGTTCGAGGTTGATTTCGATCACGACTGCGCCGTTCTGCTTGGCGAAGGGCACCAAGCCGGCGGCGGGGTAAACCGTCGCCGAGGTGCCGATCACGAGGAACACCTCTGAAGATGCGACGGCGTGCTCAGCCTCATTCATCATTCCTCGTGGCAGCGGCTCGCCGAACCAGACCACGCCGGGGCGCGCCAGACCCCCGCACGCACAGTGCGGCGGAAGCTTCGGGAGGGGTACACGGCGGTCCGGCCAATTCGATCCGCAATCGGTGCAGTGCATCCTCCAGATGTCGCCGTGAAGCTTGAGGACTCTCGCGCTGCCCGCCAGGTTATGAAGGCCATCCACGTTCTGCGTGATCAGGGTAAAACTCGGCTTGGCCCTTTCCAGCTTCACCAGGGCCAGGTGAGCCGGGTTCGGCGCGGCCTTGGCGATGGTTTCCCGCCGCCAGTTGTACCACTCCCAGACCAGCCGGGGATCGCGGGCGAAGGCTTCGGGCGTGGCCAGGTCTTCGGCGCGATAGTGGTTCCACAACCCGGCAGCGCCGCGGAAGGTTGGGATGCCGCTCTCAGCCGAGATGCCGGCGCCGGTCAGCACGGCCACCGATTGCGCCTCGGCAAGCCGCTGTCGCGCCTCGGCCAGCTCAGGCATACCTCAGGAGAGCCTCGCGCACACGCTCCAGCGTTTGGGTGGGATCGGGCTGGTCGACGCGGATGACGGTCGCTTGAGCGCCCACGGGACGCCAGCGGGCGAACATTCGTGGCGAGGGAAACCCCGCAAAGATGCTGATCAGGGGCACCCCGCAGGCCGCAGCCACGTGCTGTCCGGCCGAATCATAGCCGACGAATAACCGGCTGCCGGCAATGATCGAAGCGAAGCCCGAGAACGAGCCTTCCCACAACCTGGCCTTGACGCCCGAGCGCGCCACGGCCCTGAGGACTCGCTCAGCTTCCGCCCCACCCGCACCCATGTCGATGGCGAGAGAATGGCCCGTCGCCGCCAAAAGCGCCAGCAGCTTTTCTTCGAAAGGGTCGGCGATCCGCTTGGCCGGGTTTTCGCCCACGCCGAGACTGAGCGAAATGGCGGACGCCTGCGGGCGCGGACCGTTCAAACAGAGAAATGGTTTTGCTCCGCTCACGCCGAAGGTCTCCTGAGCCCAGGCCGCGGCGAGTTCCGGTAGCGTACGTTCGGTCGCGCTGCCATAGGCTCGGCTTTCGAACAGGTGATATCGCTCGTCGGCGCACACAGGAACCAGACCAAGCTGCGTGAAGCGGGAGTCAGGATCGATCACGAGCGAGTCGGGATCGCCAAGGATCTCCCTCAACTCCGCGGCCGCGGCGAGCCGCTCGTCGAAGCTGCCGCGAAGGTACTCCACGGGAGCATGATGGATTCCGGGATCGCCCGCGAACAGCTCGAAATTCTTGCGCGGGCCGGCTAGGCACAACTCGGCCTTCGGAAAGCGGCGCCGCGCGGCGGCCATCAGCACGCTGGTCACCGCCACCTCGGCGCCCAATGTAACGCGCGAGAGGACGAAAACTCGCCGCGGATTGATGGTCGCCGGCCGCACCCGGCGTATACGCTGGTATCGGGCAGCGAGCTCGCGCGCATCCACGGTTTGGTCCCGATGGGCCACCGCCTGCGCGAACAACCGCACATAGGTGTCGCACAGCGCTGGCTCGAAGCGGTCAGCTAGGCCTTCGACCCAGATCCCGAAGAGCGCTTGCGCGCAAGGCTCGCTGAGCAAAGGCGGCGGCAGTCGGTCCGGCGGTTTCCCAGCCAGGCATTGGTCCAGCAGTTCCTTTGCGATCTCGTTACACGAAGTACTTGTCAATCAGGATACCTAGTTTCCGACGCGTGGCCTCGGGCACCATCTTGCGGTCCGTGATGATGGCGTGCGAGAGCGCTGAGCCGCACTGGCAACTGCGTGCTGCGGGTATTTTGGCTACGGCTTGGGCGACCACCTTGCATGCGTTTTCGGCGTTCTTCACCAGGTGGGTGATGATCTCGTTCACTGTCACCGCATCGTGATCCGGGTGCCAGCAATCGTAATCGGTGACCATGGCACTGGTCACGTAGCAGATCTCCGCCTCGCGTGCCAGCTTCGCCTCCTGGAGGTTGGTCATCCCGATCACATCCATGCCCCAGCTTCGATAGACCAGCGATTCCGCCCTGGTGGAGAACGCTGGGCCTTCCATGCACAGATAGGTGCCGCCTCTGGTCACATTGACTCCGGTGGCCGCGCAGGCATCGGCCACCACCAAGGAAAGCTCTGGACAGACTGGGTGAGCAAAACTCACGTGCGCAACCAGGCCGTCCCCGAAGAACGTGGAAACGCGGCCGCGGGTTCGATCGAAGAACTGGTCGGGAATCACGAAATCGAGAGGATGGTGCTCGTCTTTGAGTGACCCCACCGCGCTGAGGGAAATGATCCGCTCCACGCCCAAGGATTTCATGCCGTATACGTTGGCCCGGAAATTCAGCTCCGACGGCGAGAGTCGGTGACCGCGGCCATGCCGCGCTAAGAACGCTACGCGATGGCCGCCCAGTTTGCCCAACACGTAGTTGTCCGAAGGCCGCCCGAACGGCGTCTCGAGGTGGACTTCTTCCTGCGTTTCAAATCCCGGCATCGAATACAGTCCGCTGCCGCCGATGATTCCGATCTCGGCTTTCACTACGCGTTCTCCTGAATGAGTTCCAACAAGACGCCACCGGTAGAGCTGGGATCGACGAATACATAAAGGTGGCCGCCGGCGCCGGCTCGCGGTTCGTTCAGCAGCCGGGCCCCGGCGGCGCGCAGGCGGTCCACCGCCGCTTGCAAATCCGGCACGCGCAGGGCCACATGGTGCAGGCCCGGCCCGCGCTTTTCAACAAACTTGGCCACCGTGGAATCCGGTGACGACGCTTCAAGCAGCTCGATTCGCGACTCGCCGGCCGGCAGCATGGCCACGTGCACTTTTTCCTGTTCGACGGTTTGGCAGGGCGCGGCCGTGAGCCCGATGCCTTCGTAGAAGCGGACAGCCTCTTTGAGATTCCTCACGGCTATGCCCAGATGATCAATGTGGCACGAGCTTCTGGCTCGTGCGATCGGCCGGGGCAAGCCATCGAGATGCCCCACCTGCTCCACGAGCTCGGCGATCCCGATGCCTTCGGTGGCTACCGTGCGTACGATCGGCGGTTTCGGACCTTCCTCGAGGCTGAGCATGGCCTCTAACTCCTGCTCGAGCCGGTCGGCACCCGGCTGGTCGCTCTTGTTGATGACGAAGACATTGGCGATCTCCATGATTCCCGCCTTGATGGTTTGCACGTCGTCGCCCATCCCCGGCACCAGCACCACCATCGTCAACTGCGCGAGGTCGGCGATCCCGACTTCGTCCTGCCCGACGCCGACCGTTTCTATCAGGACGTAGTCTTTCCCTGCCGCATCCATCAGCCGCGCCAGGTCGGCGGTAGCGCGCGCGAGGCCGCCCACACCGCCACGCGTGGCCATGGAGCGGATAAAGATGCCGGGGTCGAGGTAGAGCCTCTGCATCCGGATACGGTCACCCAGCAAAGCACCTCCGCTAGCCCGGCTGCTGGGGTCGACGGCAATGATGGCGACGGTCTTCGCCTGCTGTCGAAGCGCCGTGGCCAGGGCCGCGACGAGCGTGCTCTTGCCCGCTCCCGGCGGGCCTGTGACGCCAACGATGCGAGCATGTCCGGATTCGAGGGAGTCGAGGACCGCGAGCGCGTGAGGGTCGCGGTTCTCGATACCCGTCGCCATGCGCGCCAAGACTCGATCTTCGAGGCTCATCCGCTTTTCAACAGCTGGCGCGCGATCACCAGCCGCTGGATCTCGCTCGTGCCTTCGCCAATCGTGCAAAGCTTCACGTCGCGGTAGAACTTCTCCACCGGAAAGTCTTTGATGTAGCCGTAGCCGCCGTGGATCTGCACGGCCTCGTTGGCGATGCGCACGGCAGCCTCGGAGGCGAAGAGCTTAGCCATGGCGGATTCGCGGGTCACTCTGTGGCCGCGGTCCATCATCCACGAAGCCCGGCAATTCAGTAAACGGGCGGCGTCCAAATCCACGGCCATGTCCACCAGCTTATGCTGGATCTCCTGAAACTCCGAGATCGGACGGCTGAACTGCCTGCGCAGTTTGGAATACCGCAGCGCGGCGTCGTAGGCGCCCTGCGCCATCCCGATGGCCAGCGCCGCAATCGAGATGCGACCGCCATCCAGCACCTTGAGACTATCGACGAAGCCCTCGTTCAATTTGCCGAGCAACTGCGCGGGGGCCAGCCGGCAATCGGTGAAGATCACTTCGCCGGTGGCACTGGCGCGCAGCCCCAGTTTATTTTCCTTTTTCCCCGGCCGAAACCCGGGCGTATTCCGCTCGACGACGAACGCGGAGATGCCATGCTGGGCGGCGGCCCGGTCGGTCACGGCCATGGCTACGCAGACATCGGCAAATTGCGCGTTGGTGGTAAAGGTTTTTGCGCCGTTCAAGAGCCAGTACCCGTCTTCCTGCTCGACCGCCCGCGTCCGCGTACCGGCCGCATCCGAGCCGGCCTCGGGCTCGGTGAGCGACCAGCATCCCAGCCACTCGCCCGAAGCCAGCTTGGGAACGTAACGCTGCCGCTGCTCATCGTTCCCCATTTTGAAGATATGGTTGGTGCAAAGAGAGGTATGAGCGGCCACGATAATCCCCACCGAGCCATCCACGCGCGAGAGCTCTTCGATGAGGATCGAGTAATCGACATAACCCATTCCGGCGCCGCACAACTCCTCCGGGAAGATCGCTCCCATGTACCCGAGCCGGCCGAGTTTGTGAATCACTTCAGTGGGGAAGACCTGACCTTCGTCCCACTCCATGACATGGGGGGCGATTTCGGCTTCGGCGAATTCCCGGACCGATTTTCGAAGTTGAATCTGTTCCGGCGTGTACTCGAAGTCCACGATGCGGGCGCCCTTAAACGATTTCTTCGCGGGCCGGGTCCCACCGCACAGTACGCTGTTGCCGGTAGCTTTCCACGGCCATGCGGCAGGCAATGGATACGCGGAAGCCGACGTCGAACGGGCAGTTCGGCTCTTTGCCGGAGCGGATGGCCTCGCAGAAATTCTGCATGTGGGCGCGAGGCGCGGTACGCGCGGTCCCGATCATTTCATTGGCGCCCGGCCGGTTCACCTTCTGCGGCGTGTAGCGGATCTGCTGCCCTTTCGAGATGGTGCCATCGGTACCCAGTACGTCTTCGGCGATCCCCAGGTGGCTGTTGCCGAATCCCGAGTCCCAGCTGAACAGAATTTCTTCCGGGTGCTCGAGCGAGACGTGCATGGTGTCGGGGACCTCGCGGCCGTCTTTCCACAGGTACACTCCACCAGTCATGGTCGCCGCCGCCGGAATGTGCAATCCTAGCAACTTGTACCAGAAGGCCAGTTGCTGGCTGAGATTCTCGGTTATGCTGCCGCCGGAATAGTCCCAGTACAGCCGCCAGTTCATATAACGATTCGGGTCGAACTCCCGCACCGGCGCGCCTTCCAGGAAGGAGGCCCAGGCGATCCTGTCCGGCGTCATATCCGGATAGACCGGCCGCGCCCACTGCGGTTTTCCGTGGGGAGTGTTGCGATAGAAATGCGCACGCACCGCCGTGATCCGGCCCATCAGCTCCGGCTTTAGGAACGCGGCCGCGTCCACCGCCAGGCCGGACGAACAGGTTTGATGACCGATCTGAACGGCGCGATTCCCGGCGTTCTGATACGCCGCCCGCATGCGCTTGGCCTGCTCAACGGTGAACGCCATGGTTCTTTCCTGGTAGACGTGCTTGCCTGAGTCGAGCGCGCTCACAAACTGCTCCGCGTGCAGATGGTGCGGCGTGGCGATCAGAACCGCGTCGACGCTTGCGTCTTCCAGCAGCCGCCGGTACTCCAAGTGCAGTTTTGCCGCGGGCGCGATCGCCTGGGCTGCCTCCAATCGCTTCGTATAGACGTCCGCCACCCCGACGCACTCGGTGTTCGGGCAGGCCAGAGCCTCACGCAGCAATTCGGTGCCCCGGGCCCCGGCCCCAATGACGCCGATACGCAGGCGGTCGTTGGCGCCGAGCACGTTGGATGTGGCCAATGTCCCGGCCAAGCCCGTAGCTACTTTGCCGATGAAATTTCGTCGCGATTCCACAGAAAAAAGGCGCGTTCGGGCCGAAAAAACGATTATTACATACAGGGTAGCATTGAAGCGGGCCGCCGCGCTTCGGCAAGCTTGAGAGTTAGTCTTCCGGCGGTATCTCGAGCGGGGAGTCCTGGGCGACGCCCGGCGCGAGTTCCGGCAAGATGCCGAGCTTGACGTAAATCGGGCGCACCACCGTTCGGATGGCGGGAAGTTGCCGCGCATACCAAAAACTCCCCGCCAGCACCAGTGCTCCCGAACACAGCACCGTATTCGGCGCCCCGATGTGCGCGGCTAAAGCGCCCGCCAGCAGGCTGCCGAACGGCGCCACGCCTAGGAAGGCCATTCCATAGAACGCCATCACCCGCCCGCGCTTTTCGTCGTCCACGATGGTTTGCAGAACGGTATTGCTGGCGGCCATCTGCTGCATGAAACCGAAGCCCGCTAGCGGCATCAGCACGAGTGATAACCACAACAGCCGTGAAAAAGCGAACGCAACCAGCGAACCACCAAACAGCGCCGAGCAGACGGCGATGTAGCGGCCCAAGCCCAGCACGCTCTTGCGCAGCGCCAGCGCCACCGCCCCTACCAGCGCTCCGACGCCGTTTGCGGCCATCAGAAACCCCAGCGCGTGTGGGCCGCCGTGCAAGATGTCGGACGCGAAGATGGGCATCAGTACCGTGTACGGAAACCCGAGCAGGCTAGCCAGCGCCAGTTGCACCAGGATCGACCGGATCGCGACCGACTCCACCACGTAGCGCCACCCTTCGTGCAATTCCTCCAGGACGTGTCCCGGCAAAGAGCGTTTCTGGGGCACGGTGATTCTCATCAAAAGAAGCGAGACGATCACCGCCAGGAAGCTTATTCCGTCTAGCAGAAAACAATAGCCCTCTCCGTAGGCCGCGATGATCACGCCCGCGACCGCGGGACCCACCAGGCGCGACGCATTCACCATCGAAGAGTTGAGCGCGATGGCATTGCCCACTTGGTCCCGGTTTTCGACCATCTGGACGACGAACGCCTGACGTGAGGGCATGTCGAACGCATTGATCAAGCCCTGCACGAGCGACAGGAACAAGATCTCCCAGATGTTGATGACACCCGCCAACGCCAGCCCCGCCAGTGCGAAAGACTGGATCATCGCAAGAGCCTGGGTCACCACCAGCGTGCGGTGCCGGTCCCATCGATCGACCCAGACGCCGGCCACCGGTCCCAGAAAAAACATTGGGATCTGTCCGGCAAAACTAACAATCCCCAGCAGCGCGGCCGAGCCGGTGAGCCTGTAGACCAGCCAGCTTGTCGCAATCCGCGTCATCCAAGTGCCGATTAGCGAGATGCTCTGGCCGATGAAGAACAGGCGGTAATTCCGGGAGCCCAGGGCGCGGACCGCGAACGCGAAATTCGCCACCATCTTATTGTCGACAAAGAAGACTCTGGCTTCCAAATCAGGTCGGTGATGTACAAGGGGCGAAGGGTGCCGCGCGGTTTTGCTCTCTTGCCGGACTAATGGCTCGCCAGTGTGATCTGGGCTACCGCACAGCGCCGCGGCGGCTCGGGCCGCGGTTCCGGCCGCGCGGCCGCTCCCATCGATCTGACGGGCTACGGGATGTCGTCGGTCGGCGGCGGTTCCGCGTGTCACCGTAGAAGGGCGACATCCCTTATTTGCCTCTTCATGCCGGCCGCCCGCCGCGCCGCCAATCTATGGGATCCGGCCAAGGACGAAGCGGGCGGCAATGCCTGCAGGGCCTATGGCGCCGCAGGTGTCATCGAAAGGCCTAGGCGCCTCAACATCAGTTGGGAACACGACACCACGCTGCCGATCGACGCGGATGCCGGAACCCCAAACCCGGTTGCTCGACTTCGGTCCCGCGCCGAAGGCTAAGCAGCGCAGCGCACCCTCGTGGCAGGGAGACTCGTCAGCCGAATGGCAATTCTCCGGGTGCGCCGTGCTCGATCTCTGCGGCCTCGACTTCGTCGCCGGGGGCGGCCCCGATCCCGGCGCGCCTCCGAAGGGAACGCTCAAGGTCGTGACCACCAACATGCTGCCCGGCCACCTCCGCAAGAACGGGGTTCCTTACAGCGGAAACGCAGTGCTAACCGAATACTTCAACCGCTTCGCCGGCCGAGAAGGCGGTGTGTACTTACTCGTGACCGCGGTCGTCGACGACCCGGCGTATCTCACGCAACCCTCCGCAGGCGGCTACACCTTCAAAAAGCTGCCGGACTTGGACGGGCTGGGCCCGACGCCGTGCTGGACGCGGTGACGCGAAAAGCTTGTCAACCGGTCCTAGCGCTCGCCGCCGTACATGTGCCGCACGTCGCGGTTATTCTCCTGGCACATGTATTCGTACATTTCCTCACCGGGCGACCACCGGATCATCCAGCCTCCCGACCACGGCTTGGTATACGCTCCCCGGTCGTCGATGGTAGCTTCGTACTTCAAGTCATCGAAGTCCACGCGCGTGAAGCGCTCGATGAGGTGAAGGTATTCGGTATGGGGGATGCCTTCGCGAGTCAGCCAGAATCGTTCATTAAATCCGACCGTATCCACCACCAGCGTTTCTCCGTCCCAGTGGCCCACCGAGTGGCCGAAGTATGACGGGTCGAGATCGGTGGGATGGGGCCGCCCGTCCATGTAGAAGACGCGTTCGGTGTGCGGGCCGCCCACCTCGATCATGTAAATCAGTTTCGCCTCCGGCAGGTCGACCAGTTCAAACCCGTAGGGAGTATGGAAGAGCCGTGGGCCACCCGACGGTTTGCAGCGCACGTGCGGATCGTCCGCCGTGAGACGCTCTTGGCGGAGGTTATAGAGCGCCCGCGCCCAATCCTGAAAAGGAACGTCGGTGACTTTCAAATTGGTGGGGAGATTCTGCCCCGGGTTGTCGAGACCGCGTGCGTTGGTCGCGATCGTTGTGCCGGCCATACCGCTCCAGACACCTTTCTCGCCGGCGAGCGGGCCGAGGTTGACGCGGCCGTCCGGCCAGTGCGGGGTCGCGGGCGACACCCGGCGTGGTGCTCGGGCCCGGCCGGGGCCCCCGCCGATTCCCGCATTGGGAGGCGCCGGGAATTGGGCCCATAGAGGCCACGCTAACCCGCACACAAGCAACCCTGCCGCGGCGGATGCCGCCACCGCAATCCCTCGACCGTGTCGCACTCGAATCCTCCTCAGCATTGCCGGGGGCACCCTCAGCTATGGCTCGTTCCCCGCAGGCGGCTGCGACTCGCTCGATGCCGCGCCCAGTTTCTTACCCGTGCTGGCCAGGGTCACCGATCGCGCATTGGCCTGTTTGGCGCCGTCCTTCGCCATGGTTCCCGCGACGATCACTACGTCACCGACATGCATTGTGTTCCTCGTCCAGCCGCTCCGCTGGAGCCCGTTCGGCGGCCCCATCTCGAGCGCCCAGTTAGTAATCGCGCCGCTGTCGTCTGTCACGTCGAGGTAGAAGTACACATGAGGATTGGTCCAGTCGACCTTCGTCACGGTGCCCTTCAGCGTCACCGGCTTCTTGCTGTCGTACTCGGCCGCGAACGAGTGGTGCGCCAGCGCCGGCCCCACCGGCGCAAGGCTGAGACCCAAAACCATTAAACCCAGAGTGCGCGTCGTCATCAGCGATCCCCCTGTTGGTGTTTTTTCGGTTGAATCTGCCGGCTAACGTTAGGGGCCGTTGCCTTGTGGGTTGTTTTCACTCGATCCGGCACCGAGCTTCTTCCCCGTAGTGGCCATGGTCACCGACCGGGCGTTGGCCTGGTTGCTGCCGTCTTTGGCCAGTGTTCCTTCGACGATCACTTCGTCGCCCACCTTCATCATGGTGCGCGTCCAACCAGCGCGCTGGAGCAGCTGGGGCGGCCCCATTTCGAGAGCCCAGTTGGTGGTCTTCCCGCCGGCGTCGGTCACGTCCAGATAGAAGTACACGTGCGGATTCATCCAATCGACCTTGGTGACGATGCCTTTGAGCGTCACCGGCTTCTTGGTGTCGTATTCGGCGGCGAAGGAGTGGTGCGCCATGAGCGGCAGGACCGCCATCAGCAAACCGAACCCCGCAGCTACCAAAAGCGCGGCCCTATGCCTCATCGTCGGGTCTCCTATTGGTATAGAGTCTAATCGAATGCGCCGCCCTTTCCAAGCGCCCTACTGCTTGCCCACCATATGCGGTTCGTCGCGAGGGTTGTCCTGGCAAAAGTACTGTTCGAGGTCCTGGTTCGGAATCCATTCGAGCGTCCAACTGCTCGTCCAGGCGCGCGTGTAGGCGCCCGAGTCATCCACCGTCACCCCGTATCTCAAGGTGTTGAAGTCGGGCCGCGAGAAGCGCTCGGTCAGTTTCAGGTTTTCCGTATGCGGAAGACCGCCATTAGAAAACCAGAATCGTTCATTGAAACCGACCGAAGTCACCACCAGCGTGTCACCCTCCCATTTGCCATCCGAGTAGCCGAAGTAGGTGGGACTGACATCCTCGCTTGTCGGAAGCGGCCGCCCGTCCAAATAGATGAGGCGCCAGTTGTGGTTCCCGCCTCCGGACGTGATGAAGATGCGCTGGCGGTCGGGCTGCTCCAGGACTCTCACGCCGTGCGGCACCTGGAACATTCGCGGCCCGCCCGGCGGCAAGCAGCTGACCATGGGGTCATCCTTGAGGAGCGTGCGCTGGCGGTATTCATACAGGCCTTTCGCCCAGCTCTGGAAGGGAGCCACCTTGCCGGCATCGCCAAGATTGGCCAAAAGCCCATTGGCGTTCATGCCGATTTCTCCGGCCGTCGTTTCGACTAGGCTGCCGGCACTGGGGTTCGCCCAATACCCGGTCTCGCCGGGCGCCGCTCCCAGCCTGGGATGACCATCCGGCCACCTCGGCGCCGGTTTCGACGCTCCGACGGGCCGAGGCGCCGCCCGCAGAGCTTCGCTGGTCGGTGCCGACAAGCGCTGGCCGCTCGCCACTATCACCGTTTTGGCTTGCGCTAATGTCGTTCCGTCTCGCGCCAGATTGCCTTCCACCGTAACTAGATCGCCCACCTGGAGCGACTCCCGGCTCCAGCCGCTGTTGTTCAACTCAGAGGGGCTGGCCAGTTCCAGAGCCCAGTTGGCGATACTGCCCCGCGCGTCTTGGACGTCAACGAAGAAGTAGACGTGAGGATTGTTCCATTCGAATTTCGTTACGGTTCCCTTTAGCGTCACTGGCCTTTGGTCGTCGAACTCCGCCGCCAATTCGTGGTGGGCCCACACCGGCATTGCCGCAAGGCCCACCCCCAAGGCCAATATCAGGCGGGGCGCGCACCCTCTCATTGACTATTCCTCTTTCTCCGGGCCGAAGTTTGTTGCCAGGTAATCGACGAGCAGGGAAAACTCTTCAGCCGTAACCGGGGGACCTTCGAAAATCATGCCCTTGATGAGATCCCGCCACTGCTGTTTCGTCAAATGCTGGTCGCGTGCCCTCCCCAGGCTGTGGCAGTAGCTGCAGACGTCTTCGAAGAGTTCTTGCGCCCGGTCTTTCGGGCCGAAATTCTTCACCAGGTAGTCGACGAGGTCGTCGGTCTGCTTCTTGGTGAGAGAAGCTCCGAGATCGACCATCTCTTGTATATTGTCCTGCCACTGTTGCCGTGTCCAGTTTTTGTCGGTCACGAGATCGAGAGCGTGGCACGACGTGCACGCCGATTCGAGAATTTTCTTACCTTCGCCCGCGGGAAGCGGGACGGGGTCCGCGGCGACGATGCCCGCCAGGAGCCAAACGGTCATCGCCAGTATCGCTCGACTTGGTCTCGACATCAGATCTAGTCCCGGGTGACCTTGAATTCGCTTTTAGTGGCACCCTCGGTCCAGGTGCCGGTAATCGTCCGGTTGTAGGAACCCAGGTTCGCGATCCTTCCGTCGATGACGATGTGCGCGGGGTTTCCGGATGCATCCTTGCCGTCCGCCTCGAAGTGCACGGTCCAGTTCTCGGGATCGAGCTTCGCCACCTTCAGGGGAACAGCATTCGGGCCGGGATTGATGGTACCGACGATATTCTTGGAATCCCATTTCATGTAGAGCAGCACGGGATGCTGCGGGCCGCCGTTCGGGCCCCAGCTGCCATGCCATGAGCCGGTCAGGGGATGTCCCTCCTGCGCGAGAACCGGCGCGGCCAGTATCGCGACAGCCAGCAGGCAACCGGGCAGGACAGACTTCCCAGGCATACTTGTTCCTCCCCTCCGCGATCATACCTCGATTGCTCGAACCAAAAGTAGACGCCCGTTGGTGCTGAAGATGTTACAGTCGAATTTGTGTTTCGGCGCGTAATCTGGATCGTGCTCGACAGCGTGGGCATCGGTGCGATGCCCGATGCCGCCGACTACGGCGACCAGGCGAGCGACACGCTGGGCAACATCGCTCGGCTTCGCGGCTTGAAGCTGCCGAACCTGGCGCGGCTCGGCCTGGGCAACATCAAGCCGGTCACCGGCATCCCTCCCGCGGCGCGGCCGGAAGGGTCATTCGGACGCTGCGCGCTAGCGTCTCCCGGCAAGGATACGACGACCGGCCACTGGGAAATGGTCGGCATTCATCTCACCCACCCATTCCCGCTCTACCCGCAGGGATTTCCGGCTGAGATTCTCACTGAGTTCGAGCGGCGCATCAAGCGGCACTCCATCGGCAACAAAGCCGCTTCCGGCACCGAGATCATCGAGGAACTGGGAGAGGAGCACATCGCCAGCGGCTCTCCCATCGTCTATACCTCGGCCGACAGCGTCTTTCAGGTGGCCGCGCACGAACAGGTAATCCCTCTTCCGGAGCTCTACCGGATCTGTCAAACGGCCCGGGAGATTTTGCGCGGACCCCACGAGGTGGGGCGCGTCATTGCGCGGCCGTTCGTTGGCACGCCGGGAAATTTCACCCGGACGCCCAACCGGCACGACTACGCGGTGCCGCCGCCTGTGGGGATGCTGCTCGATCAATTGGAAAACCGCAACGTCACCGTGCACGCGATTGGCAAGATTTCCGACGTGTTTCTGGGGCGGGGCATCCGACGGTCCGACAACACCAAGAACAATTCCGACGGCATGACGAAGACGCTTCACGCGCTCGAGGAGACGACCGAGGGCCTGATCTTCGTCAACCTGGTCGACTTCGACCAGCAGTACGGGCACCGCAACGACGTCGAAGGCTACGGCGCCGCGCTCGAACAATTCGATGCCTGGGTTCCCGAACTCGGGCGATTGCTCGGACCCGAAGACCTCGCCATTTTCACCGCCGACCACGGTTGCGACCCGACCACTGCCTCCACCGATCACAGCCGCGAGTACGTGCCGCTCGTGGTGCACGGGCCCAAGGTCCGCACCGGCGTCAACCTGGGCTTGCGCACCACCCTTTCCGATATCGGCCAAACCGTGGCCGCTAACTTCGGAGCGCACCTCGTCAAAGGCGTCAGCTTTTTGCCGGAGATCGTATGAGAAGGCCAGTGATGGCTGGCAATTGGAAGATGTACAAAACGCCTGCCGAAACCACGACGTTTTTCGAAAAGTTCCAGCCGCTGGCTGGCAATGCCATCGACTGCGAGGTCGTGATCTGCCCGTCGTTCACGAATCTGACGGCAGCCGTCGAAGCCGCTCGTGGCACCCCCATCCGAGTGGGCGCGCAGAATATCGGGTGGGCCAAGGAAGGCGCCTTCACCGGCGAAGTCTCGGGGCCGATGATCCAGGCCACCGGCGCGACTCACGTACTCATCGGCCACAGCGAGCGCCGCCATTATTTCGGCGAGACCGATGAGACCGTTTTCAAGCGCACCCAGTCGGCCCTCGAATTCGGCCTGACGCCGATCGTGTGCGTGGGCGAACGGTTAGAAGAGCGCGAAGCTGGACGCGCCGAAGCGGCGCTGGTCGGCCAGTTTCAAAAAGGTATCGCCGGTCTCAACGAGCAGCAGGTCGCCCGCATCGTGATCGCCTACGAACCCGTTTGGGCCATCGGTACGGGAAGGACCGCCACACCAGAGATCGCCGCCGACGCTCACCGCGTGATCCGCGCCCAGGTGCGCGGCAAGTTTGGTAAGGCCGCCAGCGACGCCCTGCGCATCTTATACGGCGGCAGCGTGAAGCCGGACAACGTGAAATCGCTGATGGCGCAGCCCGAAATCGACGGCGTCTTGGTGGGCGGTGCCAGCCTTGACCCGGCCGGTTTCGCCTCCATCGTCAATTTTTAGGCACCACCAGGTCTCGGGGTAGAGTGGCCGCGGACGGGCGAGGGGGGCCGGGCGTGGTGAGCCACCGAGCGGGAGCCCCAGGCTTACGCTTGTCCGAACAGGCGGTTAAAAAACTCGTGGGTGCGTTGGCGGATCTCGCGCAGCGTGATGTCCAGGCGCTCCTCGTGTAGGTGCTCCGGAGTCCAGCGCCGCACGAGGCTCGTGAGCACTTCGAATTGCGACTGGGCGGTAGGCAGGCTGCCCACGGCGTGGCCGGCCGCCATGCGCTGGCCATGGTCGATGGCCCGGTAAAAAGTGGCCGAATCGCGCAGGAAGTCGGCGTCTTCGCGGTCGAGATGGCCCATCTTCTCGATCACGTCGATGCGTTCGGGCGTGTTCAGCACGCGATAGAAAATGCCCGCGCCTTTGAGTCGCAGGTACATCAATGCAAAGTCGATATCGTAATAGCCGCCCACTCCCGCTTTGAGCGGATTGCGCGAGCCTTGCTCGCGCTCGAGCCGCGCACGCATCTCGACAAGTTGTTTGCGCGAGCGCATGCTCTGGCCGTAGCGCCGCCAGTCGACGTCCTGAAGTTCGTGTAGGAACTCGGTGGCGCGCTCGGGATTGCCGGCCACCACGCGCGACTTCATGTACGTGATGCCTTCCCAGGCTTCGGCCTTCGCGGCGAAATAGCTCTTATAGGCGCCTTCGGACTGCACCAGATCTCCTTCCCGGCCGTTAGGGCGGAGACGCGTGTCAATGGTGAACATCACGCCTTCGCCGGTATACGAACTGAGGATCTGGATCATACGCTCGGCGACGCCGGTCCAGTAGACCTGCTCGGCCGCGTCGGCATCGGGAATGACGAAGACCAGGTCGGCGTCCGAACCCAGGTCGAATTCGCGCATACCCAACCGGCCGAGGGCGATAACCATCATCTGGCCGCTCGGTGCGTAGGATACACCGAGCGGGGGCGGCGCCTCCCTCAGAGCCATCTGGTACGCGGCCGAGATGACGTTGTCCGCCAGGGCCGAGGTCTTACCGAGCGTCTCGAAGATCGGGAATGCCCGCAGAATGCTTTCGCTTTGGACGCGAAGCATCTGGCGGCGATAGAAACGGCGCAAAGCATCGGCGGTTTCAAGCGCTTCGCCCTCCAGCCGCGGCGACTGCAAAATCTCTTCCAGCAGCTCCGGGTAGCGCAGCAGTTGGTCGGCGAAATACGCGCTGTGTTCAAAGATATCGAGGACCGAGGCGGCCAGCGCCTCGTCCGAGTTCAAGCGGGTTAGAAGCTCGGGCAGGGCGAATGCTTTTTCCAAGAAGTGCTCGAATCGCTCGCGGCCGCGATGCAGGTTGGCGGCGTGCACGGCCTCCGCCAGTTGGGGGGCGCGCTGCCCCAGAAAACGGGTCAGATTGCTGGCGGGCGCCAGCGTCTCGACTTGTTCCTGGACCAGGGCCGGCTCCGGCGGCGCCACCAAAACCACTGGTTTCTGCGCGTGGATGACCCGCTCGTAAATCTCGCGCACTGCCGACAGGCGCTCCTCTAATTTGCGCGAAAGAACCTCTCCGCTCATCACGCCTGCGGCCGTTTCGGGCGGCATCTTGCGGGCGAGCAGGTCGAGCGAAACAGGCTCGGCAGGAAGGCTGTGCGTCTGGCGATCATCCTGGATCTGGAGCCGGTGCTCCAGATGCCGCAGAAACTGATAGGCCGTCGCGAGGCGTGCGTATTCGGCGGGAGAAAGCAGGCCTTTATCGCGCAGGCGGAACAACGCCAGCATCGTGCCGCCGTGCCGCACCCACTGCTCGCGGCCGCCGTGAAGCCGTTGCAGGCACTGCACCAGGAATTCGATGTCGCGAATGCCGCCGGGCGTCAGTTTGATGTCGAGGCCGCCGCCCAAGCCGCGCTTGGCGGCTAGTTTCTCGCCGATGCGCTGGCGCGTCTCGGAAACCGCTTCCAACGCGCGAAAATCGAGGGAGCTCTGGTAAATCAGCGGCTCGACGAAATCAAGCAGCGCGGCGCCGGGTTCGCGCTCGCCGGCCGAGACCCGCGCTTTGATCAGCATCTGCTTTTCCCAGTCTCGCGCTCTCTGGTCGTAGTAAGCGCGGGCGCCTTCAAGCGAGATGCAGATTTCCCCCAGCGTACCATCCGGCCGCAGGCGGAGGTCCACGCGGTAGCACTGGCCTTCGGAGGTATAGCTGGAAAGCAGGGCCGTGTACTGGTTGGCGACTTTCTTGTAGAACTCTTTATTGGTGATCCGCTCCGCCCCATCGGTCTCGCCAGAGCCGCCATAGATGAACAGCAGGTCGATATCGGAACTGTAGTTGAGCTCCTTGCCGCCCAGTTTGCCGAGCGAGAGGACCGAGAAACCGCACGGGCTGCCATCAGCGAGCCGTGGCGTGCCGTGACGTGCCACCAGCTCGTCGCGGATGCGTCGGTACGTAACGTCCAGAATCGCATCCGCCAAGTTCGAGAGCTCTTCGGTGACGTCACTCAGGGTGGCGATTCCCCAGCCATCCCGCACCACGATGCGCGGCAATTGGCGGCGCCGGAACCGTGCCAGGTCCTCCGCCGAGGGCAGGCCCGGCCGTTCGTGCCCCAGGAAATCGAACAGGCGCTCCTCGTACTCGTCTGCGCGGAGTACACGGTAGAGACTGCCAGAATTGACGACTTGCAGGATGCGCTCCGGGTTGTTGAGGACCGCTTCGGAGAGGAAGTTGCTAAGGGAAAACAGCA
>JAGWQP010000529.1 GCA_028876805.1 Acidobacteriota bacterium
AGATAAGGGCGCCAAGAGCACTTTTCCCTTAAACAAGAGCACTTTTCCCTTAAACAAGAGCACCTTTCCCCTAAATCAGACGGCAAGGGATCTGACCGTCGACCAACGGGTTCGCCGGGAGGCGGCTCGATCCATCGATCGCAGGCATCAGGTCGGCGGCGATCCGCTTAATTTTCCGTCTTATCACGCCAGGTCTTATCACGCCAGAATGAAGAGACCCAACAGCGGGGACCCGTGGCAAACCAGTGGGCGGCTCTGGCGGGTGCCAAATAGCGAGAGTATGAGGCGGGAAATTCAGCGCGACCGCAAGGAGCCTGGTACTAAAACACATGCCCGAGACCCAGCCAAATGGGGTCCAGCAGCCTGTCTCGTCAACGTCAGATGCCCCCAGAGCGATCCGATTCGGTCCCCTTTGAGCGCCGGCGGCGCTTGGAGCTGGAGGTTTGAACGTTTTCCTGGCTCGCCAGTCTCCGGTGTGGTGTCCCCGCGCGAGCCGTGCGAACGCTGTGAGGATCAGCGGTGGGCCGAGGTTCGGACAAACGGTTATATCTTTGCCGAACAGTAGCTTAGGCTACTCGATTCGCCTCGGCACTGGGCCCCATCGCGCCTGGGATATGGCGCTCGATCCCGCATCACGTCGAATGTCGGGTGGCCGTAGATGCTCGCGTCGGTTCCGGAACGATCCGCGCCTAGCTCAGCTAGCAGTCTGGCGGTCATCCTGTCGACCCACCCCCATGCTGGCGTGGCGTGTTGCGCAAATGTCGGCCGATCGCTCACACTTGGGGAATAGGCGGCGCCTAGGTCGGAGCGCCGCGGCCATCGCGAATCATGAAACTGTCGATCCTGATGCCGGTCTATAACGAGCGCACGGTGGTGGAGCCTTGTGTCTCGCAGGTGCTGACCGCGCCGCTGCCGGAGAACCTCGAGCGAGAGCTGGTGATTGTCGACGACTGCTCAACCGACGGCACCTTCGCGATTCTTGGGCGTTTGGCCGCGGCTTTCCCCCAAATCCGGCTCTACCGGCATGAACAGAACCGCGGTAAGGGGGCGGCCGTGCGCACCGCCATCGAGAAAGCTTCCGGCGATTTCTCGCTGGTCCAGGACGCCGACCTGGAATACGACCCGTCGGAATACCCACGGCTGCTGCGGCCCTTGCTGGACGGGCATGCCGACGCCGTCTTCGGCTCGCGCTACCTAGTGGGCGAACAGACGCGCGTGCTCTTGTTCTGGCACTCGGTCATCAATAAATGCCTGACACTGGTCTCCAACATGTTCTGCAACCTCAACCTCACCGACATGGAGACTTGCTACAAGGTCTTCCGCACCGATCTGCTCAAGAGCATTCCTATCCGCTCGAACCGCTTCGGCTTCGAGCCGGAGATCGTTATGAAGAGCGCTAAGCGCAAGCTGCGCATCTACGAAGTGCCGATCAGCTATCACGGCCGCACCTACGAAGAAGGCAAGAAGATCGGGTGGAAGGACGGGGTGAAGGCGTTGGGCGTGGTTCTGAAATACTGGCTGATCGACGATTTGTACGCGACGCCCTATGGACGCGGCGTGCTTAACAACCTGACCGGGACACCACAGTACCTGAGCTGGCTCGCGCGCACCTTGCGGCCTTACCTAGGCGATGCGGTCCTGGAGGTCGGGGCGGGGATCGGGAACATCACCGGCCGGTTGATGGGCCGGCGCCTGCTGTACGTCGCGGCGGAAACAGATTCGTTGTACCTGCACGCTCTGCGCAACCGCTTTTTGCGTACGCCTAACGTGACCGTGCAGCAGCTCGACCCGGAAGCGCCTCAAGACCTGGCGGGCCTCGAGAACTGCTTCGACACCGTGTTGTGCCTGAACGTTCTGGAGTACCAACAAGACCCAGGGCTCGTGCTCGAAGCGCTGCGCGCCACGCTGAAACCGGGAGGCATCGTGCTGATCCTGGCGCCGCAAAGCCCCAAGCTGTTCGGTTCGCTCGACCGCAGCATGGGCCATCGGCGCCGCTTCCGCGCGAGCGACGCCCGCCAGTTGCTTGAATCGCACGGGTTTGTCGTGGACAGAGTCCGCCACTTCAACCGGGCGGGCACGCCGCCCTGGTGGCTGTATGGCAAGATCGCCGGTTCGCGCAAGATCAGCAAACTGGTCCTGAAAACCTTTGATAAGACCGTTTGGATCTGGAGGCGCGTGGATCGTCTGTTGCCCTGGCCCGGGCTTTCTCTCATCGTGGTGGCCCACACCAATGGCGGCGCTGCGAACTCTCGAGTGGCATGCGAGCTGAACAACGCATCCTCCACCAACTGATCGGCCGCTTCGCGGGCAAGCGTATGCTGGCCGTCGGCGACCTGATGCTGGATGAGTTTGTGTGGGGGCGGGTTTCTCGCATTTCTCCTGAAGCTCCCGTGCCGGTGGTGAATGTCACCAGTGAAACGTACTATCCGGGCGGCGCCGCCAACGTGGCGCGCAACCTGCGCGAGTTCACGCGCGACACGGCAGTGATGGGACTTGCCGGCGTGGATCGAGCCGGACGCCAGCTGGTCGAGTTGCTAAAGACTGCTGGCATCCGAACCGAAGGCGTTTTGCAGGAGGACGGGGCGTCCACTATCGTGAAGACGCGGGTGATCGCCCGCCATCAGCAGGTCGTGCGAGTCGATCGTGAGCGCAAGGTGGCACTCACTACAGAGCAACTGGCGCGCGCTTGCGGGTATCTGGAGCGGGCTGTAGAGGGAGTGGATGGCATCGTGGTCGCGGACTACGGAAAAGGGTTTTTGACGCAGCCGCTGGCCGATGAGATCTGCCGGCTGGCTCGTAAACACGGTAAGATCCTGGCCGTCGATCCCCATCCGCACACCTCGCTCGTCTGGCGCGGCGCGACGGCCATCAAGCCGAACCGGATTGAAGCCTTCAGCGCCGTGGGCTTGCCGCCCGGCGACCCGGTGGAACCGGTCTGCCGGGACCTAGCTTTGCTCGAAGCAGCGCGGCGGTTGCGTCACCTGTGGGAGGCCGAGAGCTTGCTGGTGACCCTGGGAGAACAGGGAATGTTGCTGTTTCATGGCGAAGCGGAGCCGTTACACCTGTCGGCGCACGCACAGGAAGTGTTTGACGTGTCTGGGGCCGGCGACACCGCCATCGCGGTGTTCTCGCTGGGAATGGCGGCCGGGGCCACGCCTCGTCAGGCGGCGGAGTTGGCCAATGTCGCCAGCGGCATCGTGGTGGGCAAGCTGGGCACCGCCACCGTCACGCCGACCGAATTGCGAGCCGCGTTGGCGGTGATATGAGCCGCCGGCGCGCGGTGTTCTTCGATCGCGACGGCACGCTCATCGAAGAAACGCACTATTGCGCGGATCCCGCGCGGGTAAAGGTTTTTCCCGGAGTGCCGGCCGCCTTGCGCCGCCTGCATGACGCCGGATTTCTGGTGTTTGTCATTACCAATCAGAGCGGCATTGGGCAAGGCCTGATGACCGAAGCGCAATATCGTGCCGTGGAAGCCGAGGTGCTGCGCCAAGCTGGGGAAGGCCTGATCGACGGCGTCTA
>JAGWQP010000530.1 GCA_028876805.1 Acidobacteriota bacterium
CAATCCGAGTTTCGGTGTCGCTTGTGCGGAAGGGAAGCGCATGATATCAACGCTGCCGAGAATATCCGGCAGGGCCGCAGTAAAGAGGCCGAACATGACGTGGTCGAGAATCGTCTGACGCATTCGTTTCGCTTCAGGCGGCTTTCAGCCGCAGTCACAAGCCCTCGCCTTTAGGCCAGGGTGGTTTACTCCGAACGCACGTCCTCCGGGGTGCGGCAGAACTGGTAACCGACCCCGCGTATGGTCTTGATCAGCGTGGCGCCCTGCTCGATCTTCTTGCGTAGGTGGCTGATGTGCATGTCGATGGAGCGGTCAAACGGGGTCGCCTTGCGGTTATAGAAGTTTTCCATCAGGCGGTCCCGGGAGAGCACATGACCGGCCGAACGCATGAGCATCTCCAGAATGTCGAACTCGAACGTGGTGAGTTCGACGCGTTTTCCGTACGCGAATACCTCGCGGGTTCCCGGGTCGAGCTTCACGCCGTTGACTTCGACCAGCGCCAGCGAGGCCTGCGGTCGTTGCTCGTAGCGCCGGAGGACGGCGCGGATGCGGGCGGCTAACTCGCGCGGGTTGAAGGGCTTAGGCAAATAATCGTCTGCGCCCAGTTCCAGGCCTACAATGCGGTCGACGTCTTCGCCGCGGGCCGTCAGCATGATCACCGGGACTTTGCTCTGCTGGCGGAGGCGGCGGAGAATTTCAAAGCCATCCATGCCGGGCAGCATGACATCGAGCACCACGAGATCGCAGCCGCCGGCTAGGACCTTTTCCAGCCCACTTCGCCCGTCATGCTCCCACGCGACGGCAAAGCCTTCGCGTTTCAAAAACTCGCCCAGCAGACCGCACAGCTCGGCGTCGTCGTCAACCAGCAGGATCCGCACGGCTCGAATGTAGCACGGCTAAATCCGAGCTTGCGTAACGGTTGTGTCGCCGACGGTAAGGATTCGTAAAGGCAGGCGGCGCCGGGGTAAAGGTGCGGTACGTCCATCCTCTTGAGGACGGCTGCGGCTACGGACAATCCCACTTCTCAACCGCACCACCCGGAGCCTCTGTTACAATACTTACCAAACGGCAACGGTGCAGGGAAATTCATTTTTTCGATCCCACCGATACATAATTTGACTTAGACGGCCGTTTCGATCGCTTAGGCGAAACGGCAGCTTATGGATTTCGACCAAATCCACACGTTTCTCGAGATTGTCCGGCTGAAGAGTTTTTCCAAGGCCGCGCAGACGTGCTATCGTACGCAGCCGGCGATCAGCGCCCAAGTACGGCAACTCGAGCAGGAGTTGCGGACGGAACTGTTCGAGCGCTTTGGCAGCCGCATTTCGCTGACTACGGCCGGGCGTATCTTTGCCGAATACGCCGAGCAGATGCGCGAGCTGCGCAAGCGCGCCCAGGATACCATTGCGGAGCTAGAGCATAACCCTCGCGGGGAGGTGGTGATCGCAGCCAACGAGGCCACCTGTATTTACGTGCTGCCGAAAGTCTTTTCGCAGTACCGGCAGCTGTTTCCTCAGGTGCAGCTGCAGGTCGACCGCTCCTACGGCGCGCGGGTGGTGGATGCAGTGATGGAAAACACCGCTGATTTCGGCCTGACGCAGCTGCCGGTGGAAGAAAAACGCCTCCAGGTGGTCAGCATTCACCACGACGAGATCCGGCTGATCGTGCCCGCCCGTCATCGCCTGGCTGAGAAGAAGAGCGTCACCCCGCAGGACTTGGTGGAAGACTTCCTGCTGCTCCCCAAACAAGGCAAGACGCGCACCCGGCTGAACGAATGGCTGGAAATCGTGGAAGACCAGATTCTGATCTCCATGGAGCTGGATTCGACCGAGATGATGAAGCGGTTCGTCATGGCCGGCCTCGGGCTGTCATTCCTGGCTGTCTCAAATTGCCGGGAAGAAGTGGCGGCCGGGAAGCTGAAGGGGATCCCGCTCGCACCCGAACCGATGATGCGGCGCCTGGGTTTGATCTACCGGAAAGACAAGGCCCTGTCCAAGGCGGCCTTGGGGTTCATCCAGGTCGTGTTGGAGAATGTAAGCAATGAGGCGGGCATCGAAATGCCCAAACTGCCTCGTGTGGTCACAGGATGACCTGCAACCGCTGCCGGAAGGATTTCGACGAGGACGAGCCGAAGTGTCCGCACTGCGGGGAGCCCCGACCCGACGGCGGCTCGGGAGTCTTCCAGAGCTCGACGGTGCTGATCTCGGCGGACGGCGCCGAGCGCATCTACCGGTCGGTGGAGGAAATCCCGGGCCCGCTCCGCAACCGCCTGCTGAAGTCCACCAACAGCTCCAATTCCGCCACCATCCTCATCGCCGACCGACGGGGGCGTCAGGAGATCGCCAAGGCGATGCGCAACCTGCCCGGTTCCGGACAGAAGCGTCTCATGCAGTCGCTGCTGGACTCCAACGGGATCGCCCGGAAGGGGCGATTGGCGCCGGCTTCAAAGCGCCTCATCGCCGCGGTCTTTTTAGCGCTGACGGTGGCGGTCGTCGCCTTTGTGTTCGGACACCATTGGTAGGGCGGTTGTCTCCGGCGGTGCTAGGGGTGAGCCGCGGCGGCACGAACACGTGTACCTAGGAAGGCAGTGTGCCCAGGCCGTGCCATACGGACACGGTTAGGACCATCAGCAGCCCCAAAAAAAGCACAATGGCGGCTCCTTGGGCGATCGGTCCGCGCATGAGATTCCGGTGCAAAACCCTCATCATAATCACGCACCCCCCCCAAATCTCTCGTGGTTAGGATAACGCGGGCGCCTCGCCGCGCGTTACACAATAATCGCCGGACGCCTGTGGTGAAGAGTACGCCAATTGGGTCCGCTGACAGGCCGGTTCCATGTGCGTTATGCTGTGCCCCATGAGCCGGCAAGCAGTGGTGTTCGGAGCCTCTGGACAACTCGGCGTAGAGCTCGTGCGCGAACTCCGGTCGCGGGGGTACTCGGTGGCCGCCTGGACGCGTTCGATGGTGGATATTACCGATTCCGGCGCGGTGGAACGGGCGCTCGCGCGTTCCGATGCGGAAGTAGTTTTCAATTCTGCGGCTTACAACCAGGTAGACGTCGCCGAAAACGAGCCCCGGGCGGCCTGGGAGGTGAATGCGCTGGCGGTTCGGAAACTGGCGCTGGTCTGCCGCCAGATCGATGCCCGCTTCGTCCACTTTTCGACCGACTACGTGTTTGATGGACAAGCCGGACGGCAGTATGTCGAAGAAGATCCCACGCACCCTTTGGGGGCTTATGCCGTTTCCAAGCTGACGGGTGAATTGTATGCCGCCGCCTACCTGGAACAGCCGCTGATCGTGCGCACTTCCGGGGTATTTGGACCGGCTGGGCGTAACACGGGGCGGGGCAACTTCGTGGAACTCATGCTGCGGCTGGCGGCGTCTGGCCAGCCAATCCGCGTGGTCGAGGATCACAGCGCCTGTCCCACCTTTGCGCCTTGGCTCGCGGCTCGCACCCTCGACCTGGTGGAACGCAAGCTATGGGGTGTTTTTCACGTGGGTGGGGGTACGCCGATTTCCTGGTTCGAGTTCGCTCGCATGATCTTCGAGGTCGCCAAGATGACGCCTCCGCTTCAGGCCACCAACGAGCGAGAGTTTCGTACCGTTGCGCGCAGACCCAAGGCTTCGGCGCTGTCCAACGCCAAAATGGAGCGGGCCGGGATAGCCCCCTTTCCGCCCCTTCGCCAGGCCGTGGAAACCTATTTCATCGAGCGGAGTCTCCCCGCTACCGAGACTCGGGCTTGATGGCGAAGTAGCCCTTGCGTGCTTGGGCCTTCAGATCCTTGCTGGCGAGGCGGATTTCCAAGCGCCGGTAGGTACCGTCCTTGGTGTCGTTGGTCGGCGTGTACCCGATGGCATACTGGCTGCGCATCTCCTCCTGCAGTTCCTGAAAGACCTGGTCGAGCGGGTGCTTGCGGTCTACCTTGTAAACTCGGCCCCCACTTTCATCCGACATGCGGCGGAGTTCGCCTTCCCCGTTGCCGCCGAACCCGCCGAAGTGGCTGTAGAAAGTGGGGTCCTCGTAGTCAATGCTGTAGATGACGGCATCGGCTTTCTGCGCGGCTTCGATGGCTTGGCCGCGCGTCAGGCGGCTGCCCTGATCCACACCGTCGGTGATGACCACAATCACCTTGCGTCCCACCTCAGTTTTGAGCTTTTCCGACGCCGCCAGGTAAATCGCGTCGTAAAGGACGGTGCCGCGCGGATCGCCGGCCCCGGGGACCGGACCCGGGTGCAGGCCGGTGACACCGGAGCTGACCCGGAGTTGCTTCAACGCGGCCTCGAGCAGGCGTGCGCTGCCGGTGTAATCCTGTAACAGCTCGGCTTCCTCGCCAAAACTGATCAGGAACGCCTCGTCTTTCTTGCGCAAGACCTTGGAAAAGAACTGCGAGGCGGCGTCGCGCTCGATGCCGATCAGGTTTTCCTGGCTGCGGCTGACATCGACTAGCAGGCCAATGGTGAGGGGCAGATCCGTTTCCCGCGTGAAGTACTTGATAACCTGCGGCTTGCCGTCTTCGAGAATGGTAAAGTCATTCTTTTCGAGGTTGGCTACCAGGCCGCCGTGCTTGTTACGGACCGAGGCCAGAATGCTGACGACGTCTACGTCTACCGTGATGGGCGCGGGCACCTCTTCGGCAGGAGCCGGCGCCGGGGGGGTTTTGGATGGAGGGCTCTTAGATGGGGCCTGCGCCAGTAAAGTCCCAGCCAGTGCCAATGTCAACGGAAGTCTCATATCCCGTAAAATAAAGGGGACGTGTCCCCACCATCCATTGTTTCACGATGAAGGAAGCGATTGTCCACCTGCGCGAGGCCGATCCGGTGATGCGGGCGATTATCGACCAAGTCGGAGCGTACCAGATCCAGTTCCGGGATCCCGATTTTGAAACACTGGTGAAGTCGATCGTTTACCAGCAATTGAGCGGGCGGGTTGCCGGCGTCATCTTCGGCCGTGTCACGGACGCGGCGGGCGGGAGACTGACGCCAGAAGGCATTTTGAAGCTTCGTCCCGTACGGATGCGCACGTTAGGGTTGTCGGGCCAGAAGACGGCCTATATCCGGGATCTGGCGCGTCACACGCGCGATGGCCGCGTGGTGTTCGAGGAACTGGCCAGGCTTCCCGATGAGGCGGTGATTGAGCGGCTGACCGAGGTGAAGGGCATCGGGGTGTGGACGGCCCACATGTTCCTGATCTTCGCCCTGCGC
>JAGWQP010000531.1 GCA_028876805.1 Acidobacteriota bacterium
CAGCGGTCAGGATCGCCAGGATTTTGCCATCCGGGCTGACGACGGCCTTCACCGCCTCACCGGCGACATAGTCCGGATAATTTGTCAGGCCGGGGTTCAACTGCTGCTGGATTGCATTCGTGAGCGGCGCCGTTGGTGTCACATACAGGCCTGGCGGCGTCGGGCTGCCGTCGACGAGCGTATTGAGTTGAGCATCCATGATGCGTGGCGCGATCAGGAACGCCGACGCGAGAAGGCTCGCCTTGAGTAAGCCGTTGTACTTGACCAGTTTCATTCTGCACTCCTTTTTTTGGTGTATTGCCCCCCCCCATGCCATGCTTTAGGCCGCAGTCCAGATGAACATGGAATGAGTCCCTTCGCGTTTCGACCAGTCGAACAACCTCATCGTGAACCATCCCACGCCAGAATTTAACAGCGCAGAATGAACAGGGAATGACAACAGCAAGACAAATCTTACGTTACGGACTGCAGGAGCGCTGCTGGGCATACGGGCGCACTTGGACGTAAGACACAGAAAAACCGGCCATTGGGTTTGCTCCGAAGTCTCATGGCCGGTTTTTCCGCGTTTATCTGGTCCAATCTGTGCACGCGCCACATTCTGAGCGAGTTAACGCCGCGCGGGCATCAGTATTGGCCAGATAAACGCTAAGCCTCGTGCAGGGGATCAGGAACGATAAATTCTAAGAACTCTATCGGACGTGACGCGGCGAGACACTCCTGACTACCACGGGCGGTTGGACCGCCGCGTCACTTTCGATACTGCCGTCTGAAGTGAGCCGCTGACGCTTCCGGCGGACGCGCCAGTGTATGGATTTCTAAATGGTGTTTTCGGTACTTTTCGTACCATACGTCGCAAAGCACATAGACGTATGCCGAGGTCGTCGGAAGCACCGAGTTGATGCTGCACCTCAACCCCATCCGAGCCAAGAGGATTTCAGCATGGATGCGAGTCGCGGGCGCACACGTAGGCGCCTGGAAGGTGAGAGCTCCAGCCCGTCGCGCGCGCAGCTATCGGCGTGGTAGGGACGCTAAAGACTAATGCGCCGCAAGCGATGCTACGGGAGCCACCGGGGCAGAGGCAGGCGCGCCGGCCAAAGCCACCCAACTTTGACACCAGCCGGCACCGGCACCGGCAGGATCTTTCGTTCCTCGTTCAAGAAATCCAGTGCTTGATGGTTCTTTGCGTCAAGACAGCAACGAGTATCGCCCATCCAAAGCTGAGGAACGTACCGATAATAATGTATTCAGCAACCTTGCGCTGGGATGTGTCTTTGATCTCGCCGAAGCGGAGGATCGACTTTGCTGCGATGAGAAAACCGATACTGGTCGGCTGATCAATCAAGATAAACATCATAACCAGACTGCGTTCTAACCATCCTATGTACTGGCCTCCGCGCATCAGCCCTTTAATTTCGTCGTCACGAATTTCATCGGCGAAAGGCTCAATGAGCTTGCCGATGAGACTCCCTCCGGCCGGAACACATAGAACTGCTCCCGCCACGCAGCTAAGGACCGCGGAATACCATTTCACTTTCTCTGCGCCCAATGAGGTCACCCACCACGAGGCCTCCGCGGCGCGCGGAAAGTAGTAGGCCAATCCAACCAAAATGGCGACATGGACCAATTGATCACCAACGAATGGCGCTAGGGAATCTTTCAAGCAATGTACTTTGATCGCGTCCACTGCAAGATGTGTCGAGGCGATTATGAGCAAGATTCTCCACTCGAATGCACCAAGTAAGATGTAGGATGTCGTCGTCACAGCGGCGACGTGGAGGGCCATCACAGAATGGTGGCGCTTTCGCTCGACCATCCATTGCGTCTGAAAGATGAAGTCTCCAAGTAGATGCGCTGTGAATAGAGCAAGAAAAACCTGGGACATGCTGATTAACTTAGATTAGCTCCTTTTGACAACCGTTTTCGGTTGTCTCCAGCCAAACAACCGTTTTTGGTTGACCTCTGCGAGCTTGATCGATGACCGTCTGTCATGTTTCAGTTCGAATATCGTCGCGAACGCGGCGTCAGAATTGGCGAGTTTCTGCCAGCCTCAGACAACCTTTTATGGTTGTCTCTCGAGTGACAACCTTCGTTGGTTGACGCTGGTGTGCATCCGCAAAACTGTCTCCCATGGTGTTCCTTCATATGTATGAATGGCCTCTCGAATGGCGTGCCAGTTTGCGCCGGCAAGCGCTTTAGCAACGGCTTGCTTAGAGATCGACGGTTTTAGAGATCGCCCGATCTTTTCATACTCCGGCTCGCTGGGGTTGATGGCTATACGAACAATCTCAGCCTGACGCTCGGTCCATTGGCGAATCAAGGAGTCGCAGAGATGGCCAACGATTGGAAGCCAGTCACATAGCACTCCCACCGACTTGGGAATTTCGATTGTCATTCTGAAGTACTGGGTCATCTTGTCCAAAGATTGTCCCGAAAGAGCAAACGCCTGACCCATCGACAATGATACCTTTCCTTCTGAGGTGGTTTCATCAATGCTTCCCAATCCAACAGCGACTCGGGTATCTGACAATCCCTGAGCCAACAACGAGGCTCTCAGAATGATAGCTACTCGCAACGCCATAGACGGATCGGTAAGCAATAGTTGCCATCCGTCACCTCGAAAAAATTCCAGCTCGCCTTTTACCAAGCCTCGCTTCCAGTCCCTCACCGTATTGGCAGTCGTAATCAGCGATGCGCGAACCGAGGACAGCTGGGTTGATCGGAGATGACTTGACCCGATGATGTCACCGGTCAGCACGCCAAAGTATCGGAATCGTTCTGTTGTTGCCATTTCCCCGAGAGCTTCGCGTCCAGATCACTATTTTAGACGTTAAAGTCGACACCGCGATGATTCCGGGCTCAACATCATGAGTAAGCCGGGGCCGACCTAGCATTTTGATCGCCGCGCCACACGGCACCGCTGCGAAAGAAGCCGTTCCCACAACAACGCCCCGAGGAATCGGGACGGACCGTCAGACCGGGGTCGATCAAGATGGTTGGCCTGTCTAGATCTAGACGGCCCTGGGAGAACGGGCGCTGCCACTAGTTTTCTCAAAACGCTGAAGCAGGAGGAAACTGACGCGCGCTCCTATCATACGATGGAAGAACTGGAGCAGCACGTGGCGGAATTGATTGAGCAGATCGACAACCGCGTGCGCCTGCACTCGGCCTTGGGTTACTTGTCGCCTGCGGAATTCGAAGCGGACCGGTGCCGTCAGGAACCGTGCCAGCGTGGTTGCCGGCGGCACTAAGCTTGCGCCGTCATGAGGAGGTTCCCCCGCTGGGGCAGCCTCGTGAAGGCCAGCCATGAATTTCCGAACGGGATAGCGGCCCAAGTCTCACGAGGTTCTCATCTGCTCAGGCACACAGTGCGCGCCCCGCAGCAGGCGCGGGAATAGGTCTGCCGGCCAACTCGGTGAGAGCTCGTGCCAGCGTGCGAGGCAGGTAATTCTGGGGGTTACGCCAAATTCCTCTCCCGCATGGTTCAATCCAACAACAGATCTCGCCGACCACGCTTATTGTTGAGAGCGTCAATAATGACGCTTGTGTCTAGCAAATACTAGCGGTGAGCCCTAGGTAGCCATCGATTACTTTTCCTTACGCAGCTTCCGGACCCATTGGGCCGCCCCTCCACGAAGCTCCGGATGATTCTTGTCTTTCCAGGCTCCAGCAGCACCTTCAAGGCCTTTAATCTGCTGGAGGCGTCGAAGCTCCTTTTCTGCTGCTTGAGTAAGAAACTTGCTTCGGCCACCCTTGCCCACTAAGACGATCGATTTTCCCTCCCAAGAGATTCGGGAATCACGATATGGGTGCGTCGCGTCCTCATTTTTGAGTCCCACATGTTAGCAGTTTGTGTGACTTTTCATGCAACGCGGAGCCGCCTGCCCTGAAACCGTGAATAAGGCCTTCGCAAAAAAGACAAAAGATGGATCATTCTGTAGTTTGCGACCCTTCCCGCGAAGACCGCCCCAAAACCGGTGAAACTGCTGCATACCGGTGCAGTTGATCGCTCGCCACCGCGTGGTTGTGCAACGCTTCGCCAATCGGGCATGACACCCCCCCACCTCATGCCCGTATCCGGTTTTGGCTACCTACTCGGCTACACACGGGGGGTGGTCAGATAGAACCTCAATCGTAAAGTCGTAAGCGGACCGTGGCAAAACCGCGACACAACTCTTCGCGTTGAACGGCTTGGGCTGCCTTGAGCGAAAAGCAGATCCCCCAATTTGAAAACCTTGACAGCGGACGAAGACCAGCGACTCTTGGAAAGGAGGCTTAGCAGGCAGAACAGGCGCATTCTCGGGCTTCGGGATATACTGTTCGCATCCGAGTATGAAGGCTGCCGCGCGCACCCTGGCTTTTGCTGCAATCGCGCCGCTCGCGACCTGCCTGCGGGCTCAGGTCCCGCCTGCCAACGTAGGGGCTAGGATGCAGGAGATCTCGCAGGCTCTAGGGGTAAGCTGCAACTATTGCCACACGGCGGAACCGGGAAGCAGACAACCGGAACCGAAAAAGGAGATCGCGCGTGCCATGATGGCGATGATGCGCGACCTCAACGCCCAGATCGAAGCGGCCATCGGGAAGACGGCCGCTGAAGCGGCGCGGGTCGAGTGCGTGACCTGCCACCGTGGCGTGGTGACTCCCCGGCAACTGGCAGACCTCGTCATGCAAACAGTGCGTGAGAAGGGCGCGGCTCGGGCGGTGGAGCAGTACCGCGACTTACGCAGCCGATACTACGGCCGGCAGGCGTATGATTTCGGGGAAGACACGTTGATCGATGTTGCCCGACGTGTAGCCGACGCCCGACCCGACGAGGCCATTGCACTGCTCGAACTCAATCTGGAATTCAACCCGCAATCCGCACGCAGCTACATGGCCCTGGCCCACGCCTACACGCGAAAAATCGACGATGCCTCCGCCATGGCCGCGCTGGAGAAAGCACTGGAAATCGAGCCCGATAACGGCGTCGCGCGCGGGCAACTCGAACAGTTGAAGTCCTACCACCGCAAGCGGTAACTAAAACCAACGGCTCAGGATGACCTTTTGCTCAGTGTAGAAGTGAACGGCGTCTTTGCCATGCGCGTGCAGGTCGCCGAAGAAAGAATTTTTCCAGCCTGCAAAAGGGAAGAAGGCCATCGGCGCGGCCACTCCGACGTTTACGCCCACCATGCCCACCTCGATGCGTGATGCATACTCACGGGCGGCCTTGCCGCTGGCGGTGAAGATCGAAGTGGCGTTGCCGAACGGAGAGCGGTTCACCAGTTGGATGGCATCGTCGAGCGTCGGGACACGCATCACTGAGAGTACCGGGCCGAAGATCTCTTCGCGGCCGATCGACATCTGAGGAGTTACATGGTCGAAGATCGTCGGCCCCAGGAAAAAGCCGCCGTCGCTCGTGCGATTTTCGCGGCCATCACACAACAATTGGGCGCCCTCGGCCACGCCTTTGTCAATGTAGCTTCTCACGCGCCGGCAATGGTCGCTGGTGACGAGCGGACCCATCTCCACGCCGGGCTTGGCGCCATCGCCGACCACCAGCGACCGGGTCCGCTTCACCAGCCGCTCGAGGAGCGGGCCGGCAGCCTCGCCTACCGGCACCAACACGCTGCCGGCGAGACATCGCTCCCCCGCGGCCCCAAACGCGGAGCCAATGATGGCGTCCACCGTCTTGCCGATATCGGCATCCCGCATGACCACCAGGTGATTCTTGGCGCCGCCCAGCGCCTGCACGCGCTTGCCCTCGGCGCCGGCGGTGGCATAAATGTACTTTGCCACCGGAGTGGAGCCGACGAATGAAACCGCCTTCACCAACGGATGATGGAGCAATGCGTCTACCGCCTGTTTATCGCCGTGGACCAGACTCATGACGCCGGCGGGCAGGCCCGCGTCGCTGAGCAACTCGACCACGCGGGTAGGAGTGAGCGGAACTTTTTCCGAAGGCTTCAACACGAACGTGTTGCCGCAGGCGATGGCGAACGGGTACATCCACATGGGCACCATCGCGGGGAAGTTGAACGGAGTGATGCCGGCGCAGACCCCAAGAGGCTGACGGATGGTTTTCGAGTCGATCTCGTGCGCCACGTCGTTGAGCGAATCGCCCATCATCAGGCTGGGCATGCCGCAGGCGACTTCCACCATCTGGATGCCGCGCCGCACCTCGGCTTTCGCGTCGGCGGTGGTCTTGCCGTTTTCGCGGGTGAGGATGGCGGCGACTTCATCCTGGCGCTCTTCGAGCAATGTTTTGTAGCGATAGAGCACCTGCACACGATCGACAACCGGCACGTCGCGCCATCGCAGAAAAGCCTCATGAGCAGCACGCACGGCGCGATCGATGTCCGCCTCTTCGGCATACGGCACTTCGGCAATGGTGGCACCGGTAGCCGGATTAATGACGGGGTGGAGCGAGCGGGAGGCGGGTCTCTCCCAGACTCCATCGATATGGAACGAAATGGTTCCGGCGGTTTCGGTAGTCATCATTTTTAGATCCCTCACCGGTGCAACCGCTATCGTACCTTTAAACGAGGCGCCCGAGGTAGGACGCCTTCTTTCCACGCGCCCAGGGCGCGCCTGAGGGTGCAGCCACGTCCAGGCTTGCCCAGAAAACGACCTCCGTCGGCGCTCACTTCGCCGCGGCGAAGAAACGTGCAAGCGTTGCCGCTGACATGGAAACCTTGAACAACGAGTAGTCGACGCGCATGTGATCCATGCTGGCGCTGATCAACTGGGCGGCGTTCCGTTCCTAGAAGACGAGGTCGGCATCGCTCGTTGTCGATTTTCCCTCCCTCGGAGATATCCCGAACAGCCGCGGGAGCGCTTCGGTCGGCATTGACACTTCGGCTATGAAGCAACTACAGGGAGTCTTGGTGACGCGACCGCCACTCCAGAAATCTTGGGAATTCGTTGTTACCCAACAAGCTTCTGGTCGGCGAAGCCCATCGGTCAAGACCCCCTCGAGATGACCGTCCTTCAGGCTGTCTAAAAAGCGTGGGCTGAAACACTCGGGCCCCGGCGGAGGGGTCAGCACATAGCCGGTGGAGCTACCGACGAGCTCTTCGGAGATCCTGCGCGCATTTCACTTCGCACGAGGGATAGGTGAGGCCGAACGGGCAACGATAGCAGGACGCGTTATGCGGCGTGCACGATGCCGGCCTGCGGCAGGCCGAGCCCGCCACGTGCCTCGGTAAGCGTCATCGCCGGTGGCGGTGCGGCCATGATAAAGTGGCGGAGCGCCACGATCTCGGTGTTTCCCGTGAAACAACGCGCCGACAGGATATCGGTTTCGTTGGCCTCGGTGCCACCATTGGTAAACAACGACTCGGTGAGCTGCCCACCCGGCGTGACCAACGCGATCTTCTTTGCGATCGCAGCCTGTAGCTCGGTGGCGAACAAGGTCGAGACACACTGGAGCGTATCGAGCTGCCGATCGACCTTCGCGCTGACTTCGTCATTCGAGCGGCCGACGCTCGTGTGTGTGACGATGCCCCCGAAAAAATCGAGGTATTGATGGCCCGCCGGCATCCCACGCGTACTGATCTTTGGCCCGGGCGATGACCAGCGGCTCTTGGTAGTAAAAGAAGACCGAAGGAAAAAGGAATTCCGGGTGGGCGAGAATGATTTCGTCTTGGTCACGACTCAAAGCGGCGACTTGAAAGCGCTCGGCGTGTTATACCGCTGCGAACGGGATGCCGTTGTCTTGGTGCTCTGGTTGTAGTAATGTCCAGAGACATGAAACGATACCTCGTGGCAGCTGTATCGATGCTCTCTTTGGTGGCGCCAACTCATGCCCGCATCACGCGCATTGTGATCGAGCACCGGGATTCGCCCGCTTATCAGGGGCAGTCTTTCGGTGAAGCCGGGCGGTACGAACGGCTGAGCGGACATGCGTTCGGTGAACTCGATCCGCGCGATCCGCTCAACGCCGTGATTACCGATCTCGAGCTGGCGCCCCGGAACACCCGCGGCATGGTGGAGTACTCAGCGACGTTTCTGATCGAAAAGCCGATCGACCTCGCAAAGGCCAGCGGTGTTCTGCTCTATGAGGTGGCGAATCGTGGCAATTCGGCGCTGGTGCGGGCGGCCAATTCCGCCGCCATGATGGCGGATTATTTCAAGCGCGGCCACGTGGTCTTCACGAGCGGATGGCAGGGGGACCTCGAACCCCGAGAGGGCCTCGAGACAATTGCCGTGCCGGTTGCGAAGAACCCCGACGGCACGAGCCTCACCGGACGGGTGCTCGCGGAATTCAGCGACATGCCCGCCCACACCGCCACCTTGCCCATCATTATCGGCCGGTTGCCGGGACCCCATCCGGTGACGCTCGACACCTCTCAGGCCACGCTAACGCGGCGGGCTTCTGAAGCCGGCGCCCTCATTCCCATTCGAATGACCGACTGGGCCTTTGCAGATTGCAGCAATACGCCGTTTCCGGGGACGCCGGACGCGGGCAAGATCTGCGTGAAGGGCGGATTTGATCCAGCATGGCAGTACGAACTGGTGTATCGAGCGAAGGACCCGCTCGTGCTGGGCATCGGCTTCGCGGCCACGCGCGATCTGGCGGCATACTTCAAATCCGGCGACGCGGAAGTCCTGGCCCGGAAGATGCCGTTCGCCATCGCGTGGGGAAATTCGCAGTCGGGCAATTTCCTGCGCACCTTTGTGCATCTGGGCTTCAACCAGGATGAAGCCGGCGGCATCGTCTTTAACGGCATGAATCCGAATATTGCCGTGCGGCAGCTTGCCATGAACATCCGGTTCGCGGCGCCCGGCGGCGCGGCCGGGCTCTACGAGCCGGGCAGCGACGGAGTCCTTACCTGGAGCGACTACACCGATGAAGCCCGCCACCGCCCGCCCGGAGGGCTGCTCGACCGGTGCCGCCCTAGCGACACCTGCCCGAAGGTATTCGAGACCTTTGGGGCTTCCGAATTCTGGGACCTGCGCGGTTCTCCGGACCTGGTGGGAACCCGCGCCGACCACGACATTCCGCTGCCGCCCACCGTCCGGCGGTACTATTTTCCCGGAGTGACACATGGCGGAGGCGCCGGGGGCTTTAGCGCGACCACGCCCAAACCTCCCAACCGGTGTGAGTTGCCGGCCAACCCGAACCCGTCGTCCGACACGATGCGGGCGCTGATGATGGCTTTGATCGATTGGGTCGTGAAGGGCACCGCCCCGCCGCCCAGCCAATATCCTCGCTTCGATCGGGGGCAACTCGTGCTCCCTACCCAGGCGGCCTTGCACTCACCCGTGATCCCCGGAGTGCCGCTGCCGGACGGGATCATTCTTCCGCTTTACGATTACGATTTTGGCCCGGGCTTTCACTACAACGATCTTTCCGGCATAATTTCCATGGCGCCTCCCGTGATCAAGCAGGTTCTACCGAGCCTGGTCGCGGCAGTCGATGGGGACGGTAACGAAACGTCGGGTGTGGCGAGCGTTCTACACCAAGCGCCCCTCGGAACGTATCTCGGGTGGAACATCGTGGCCGAAGGGTTTTTCAGGGGCGGAAACTGCGGTCTGGTCGGCGGCTACATCCCGTTCGCGAAGACCCAAGCCGAGCGGGTGGCTGCAGACGATCCCCGACCCTCGCTCGAAGAACGGTACCGAACGCACGAGGGATATGTGGCGGCGGTGCGCGCCGCCTCGGCCCGGCTGGTACGTGACCGGTTTCTGCTTCAGGACGACGCCGACCGACTGATTCGGGAAGCCGAGTCGAGCGACGTATTGCGAAGCCGGTAACGCCCGCGCTTATTGCGGACGCCCGCCCACGCGCAGGAAGACCTGGCCAACCGCATCGGCGACCCTCGGGTCATCGCCGATCGCCGGCGTGACGGCCAGAATGAGGCGTTTGTTCGGCTGGGCGAAATTCTCCGGCGCCGAGAAGATGATCAGGCGGTTGCCGATCGCGATTGCCTGGACAGCGACAGAATAGATGCCGGCGTCGCGGGTCTGGAGGCCGCGGGTCGTTTCGACTACCCGGTAAGCCGAGCGAATCGTGCCGTGGACCGAGTCGCCGTTCGGGACGGTGCAATCCTCAAGCGAGGCCTCGGCGGTGAGGGCAATCAGGCAGCGGCCGCCGTAGGTGAAGACCGTCAGCCGTCCATTGCCGAAAATAAGGTAGCCAGGATTCAGATTCCCGAGCGCGGCACCGATCGCGGTGCGGGCCTGTTGAGGGACCGGTTCGCCGCTGGCCACCGAATAGATCAGCAAACCGGGGCGTTCCACCCTGTGGTCCGCCATAACCTGTGCGGCGATCATCTCGGCTACCGATAGTGGCAGGCTGAAGGCGGCGGTGGTGATGATGGCGCGGTTGCCCCGGCGATCCTCGATCGCCAGCGATTTAGCCTGGCCATACGTAGCATAACCAACCTGGAATTCGTAGTCCGCGGCGAGCGCGGCGAACGCGCATGCGAGCTCAATAGCGAAACAGCCAGCGAGCCTTCTCAATGACCTTCTCAGCATTGGGGAGAAAGGCCTCCTCCAGCGGCGGACTGAACGGCACCGGAGTGTCGGGAGCGGTCACCCGCACGATCGGTCCGTCAAGATCGTCCCATACGGTCTCGGTCAGAGTAGCGGCCAGTTCGCCCGCCATCCCGCCGGTACGCGTGTCCTCGTGTAGCAACAGTACCTTGGATGTCTTCTTCGCGCTCTCGCAGACGGTTTTGCGGTCAAGCGGAAGCAACGTGCGAAGATCCACGACCTCGACCTCGATCGCTTCTTCCGCCAGTTTCCCGGCCGCTTCGAGCGCGACCCAAACCATCGCGCCGTAAGTAATGATGCTCAAGTCGCGGCCTTCGCGCGCGATCCTGGCCTTGCCGATGGGGACGGTGTACGGCTCAGGCGGCAAGTCTTCCTTAATGCGGCGGTAGAGGCCCTTGTGCTCGAAGAAAAGCACAGGGTCATTGTCACGGATGGCCGATTTGATCAGGCCCTTGGCATCGTAAGCGGTTGCCGGCGTCACCACCTTCAGGCCCGGCGTGCGAACGAACCACATTTCGGGGTTCTGGGAATGGAACGGGCCGCCGTGAATGCCCCCGCCGGAAGGCGCGCGGACGACCATCGGCACAGGCGCGTTCCAGCGGTACCGGCACTTGGCGGCGAAGTTGACGATCTGGTCGAAGCCGCAGGTGATGAAGTCGGAAAACTGCATCTCGGCCACCGCGCGCAGCCCCATAAGGCTGGCGCCGATCGAGGCGCCTACGATGGCGGACTCGGAAATGGGGGTATCGACCACGCGCATTTCGCCGAATTTTTCCACAAACCCGGCGGTCACTTTGAAAGCGCCACCGTAGGTCGCGATGTCCTCGCCGATCAGGAAGACGTTGGCATCCCGCTCCATCTCCTCCCATAGGCCTTCGCGGATGGCTTCCAGATAGGTCGTCGGCACGGCTTACCAGGCCTCATAGACGTCTTCGAGCAAAGTCGCCGGGTCCGGGTACGGGCTTTTCTCGGCCCAAGCCACGGCCTCGTCGACCTCCCCTCGGATGCGGGCGTGGAGGGCGTCAAGCTCCGCCTCGGTAGCCCAGCCCTGGTCGCGCATGCGAGCCTCGAGCCGGGTGATGGGGTCGAGCTTGGCCCACTCGTCCCAAAGGTGCTTCGGAACGTAGTCGGCGGCGTCATGCGCGGAGTGGCCGGTCATGCGGAAGGTCTTGCACTCGAGCAGGTAGGGACCTTTGCCAGCACGGGCATGCTCCACGGCACGCCTGCCGGCCTCGTGAACCGCCAGCACATCATTGCCGTCCACGATTTCTACCGGTATCCCGTAGGCCGGCCCGCGGTCGGCCACGTTGGCGCAGCTCATCTGGCGCGCAACCGGCGTCGAGTAAGCGTATTGGTTGTTGTTGCAGATATATACCACGGGCAGCTTCTGCACAGCCGCAAAGTTGAGGCCTTCGTGCCAGTCGCCGCGGCTGGTGGCTCCGTCGCCGAAATAGCAGAACACGATATGGTTCTTCGCCTGGTAACGGAGGGCGAGCGCGGCGCCGGCGGCCACCGGCACACTGGCGGCCATGGCGCTGATGATGGAGACGATGTTCAGCTTGAGGTCTCCCATATGCATGTTGCCGTCCTTGCCCCGGGTTACTCCCCCGACGCGCCCCATATACTGGGCGAAGACCTGTCCCGGCGTGACGCCGCGAATCAGCAGCGCGGCCATATCGCGGTGTGACGGAAACAGCACGTCTTCTGGGGCCGCCAGCACCGCGGTTCCCACAGAAACGGCCTCCTGGCCGCGCCCGACATAGACGCCCCCCACGATTTTCCCCTGGCGGTACAGCTTGCGCTCGATGCGGTCTTCCACCTCCCGCATCTGGCACATGTAATACAGGCACTTCCGGGCGATTTCGGCCGGCCCGGCATCCTGAGTTCTAGTAGGAGGAACGATTAGCTCTGCTGTGCTCATTTTGGAGGTTACCTCACCCGAGTCCAGCCGCAACCGAGTAGTATATCGCCCTTTTCTGGTGACGAGTGGCCTAAGGCGCCCGCCGGCGCGCTCCACGCGGGCCGGGTGTGTCCAGGGCGGTTTGTGCCCGACACCAACTGGACCCTTATCGACCGATCCAAGTCCGAGTCCAGAGATCTTTAGTATGATTGGAGCGTGATGTCCCGGCGGGAATCCCTGATCGCCCCGGCTGGACTCCCGGCGCACATTCGGCCCAAGTTGGCTGCACTTGAGGCCGCCCTCGCCTCCGTCGTCCGCGGCAAACCCGAAGCGGTGAGGCTGTCGCTGGTGTGTCTGCTGGCGCGCGGGCACCTGCTCATCGAAGACGTGCCAGGCGTCGGGAAGACCACGCTCGCCCAGGCGTTGGCCCGCTCGGTCTCCTGCCGCTTTCACCGGCTGCAGTTCACCAGTGACATGCTGCCGAGCGATGTACTGGGCGTCACCATTTACAACGCCCACTCGGAGGCCTTCGAATTCAAGCCCGGGCCGATCTTCAGCAACTTCTTGCTGGCCGACGAGATCAACCGCACCACGCCCAAGACTCAATCGGCGTTGCTCGAGGCGATGAACGAGAGCCAGGTCACCATCGATGGCAAATCGCACCCTCTGCCGCGTCCGTTCATGGTCGTCGCCACGCAAAACCCGGTCGAGCATCACGGCACCTACCCGCTGCCTGAGTCGCAACTCGACCGTTTCCTGATGCGGCTGCGCATCGGGTATCCCGATGCCGCCAGTGAGAGCCAGATCGTCCGCCAAGCCGACCGCGGGCTGCCGGAGGCGGTCTCCCCGACACTCACGGCCGACGAGGTGCTTCATTTGCAGGATGTGGTGCATGCCGTCACGGTGGAAGAATCGCTCGTGGAATTCATGCTGGCCATCGTCGAAAAAACGCGCAACCATGAATCGCTGGCGCTCGGAGTCAGCCCGCGTGGCTCCCAGGCCCTCTTCCGGGCCGTGCAGGCGCTGGCGTTAGTGGAAGGCCGCGACTACGCGCTTCCCGACGATGTAAAGCGCCTGGCCGTGCCCATCTTTGCACACCGCGTGGTCATTAACACCCGCACCACGCTGGTGCCGCGCCGCGCCGATACCAGCGAACGCATCATCGAAGAAATCCTCAGCCAGATGGAAGTGCCTCTGTAGCTTGCCCCGGTTATGAAGACAGCCATTATCGGCTTGCCCATGGTGGGCAAGACCTCTTTGTTCACCATTTTGACCGGCGTCCACCAGGAGACGCACGTCGGCTCGACCGCCGCCCGTGTGGGCGTCGCCACGGTCCCCGACCCCCGCCTGGAAGAGCTGGCCAGGCTGTTTGAACCGCCCAAGGTCACCCACGCCACCGTCGAGTACGTGGACATGCCGCCGATTTCGAAGGAGAACCTACGCGACCCTAGCTACCTCGGGAGCCTCCGCCTGGTGGACGCTTTCGCGCACGTCCTACGCCTGTTTGCCGACGAGACGGTTCCGCATGAGAAGGGCTCGGTCGACCCCTTGCGCGACCTGGAAGACGTCGAGACCGAGCTGATCCTGAGCGACCTCGTGGTGGTGGAGAAGCGGTTGGAACGGCTCGAGAAAGACCGTAAAAAGATCAAGAGTGCGGAACTGGAACACGAATTCGCCCTGCTCGAACAATCGAAGGCGGCGCTTGAAGCGAACCGGCCGCTTCGCCGCCTGGAAATTGACGCCGAGCAAGAGAAGCGCATCCGCGGCTTCCAATTCCTCTCGCGCAAGCCGATGTTGTACGTGCTGAACCTGGGCGAAAGCGAAGCCGGCGAACTGCATGCACGCGAAAAGGAGTACCGAGAAGGCCCGCTGGCCGGCCTCGAGCACACGTCGGTCAGCGCGGTTTGCGGCAAGATCGAAGCCGAGCTGGCCCAACTGCCGCCCGAAGAACAGCGCGATTACCTGGCCAGCTATGGCCTCGCCGAATCCGGCCTGGAGCGGTTGATCTCGGCGACGTACTCGCTTTTGGGGCTGATGAGCTTCCTTACGGCCGGCGAGACCGAAGTGCGCGCCTGGACGATCCCGATTCACAGCACGGCCCTCAAGGCGGCCGGCGCCATCCACTCGGATTTCGAGAAGAAGTTCATCCGCGCTGAAGTGGTGAACTGGAAGGCCCTGGTCGATCACTTCGGCTACCCCGGAGTTCGCGAGAAGGGACTGCTCCGTCTGGAAGGCAAAGAGTACATTGTCAAGGATGGGGATGTGCTGGTCATTCGGCACGGGTAAGCGAGCCGGAAGGCGACGTTACGGGACCCGTTCGGCCACCAGGCAAAGCAGCGCTACCGTCGCGCAGGCTATCGCGAACCAGTCGCCATAACGGGTGTAAACCGTTTGCTCGGTGATATAGCTGAACCTCGTGTCGGAGGTCGCTTCCGTGTATTGCGCGAGCGAACCGCGCAGCCGGCCGGCGGAGTCGATCGTAGCCGTAATGCCGTCGTTAGTCGCGCGGAGAATCCAACGGCGATTTTCGGCAGCGCGCATGCGGACGATGCGGAGATGCTGCTCGCGAGCCGCGCTTCTGCTAAACCAGCCGTCGTTTGAAAGGTTGAACAGCACCTCGGCGCCGTCGGTGGCGAACTTGCGGACAAAATTCGGAAAGACTGATTCGTAGCAGATAAACGTGCCGATCCGGTGGCCATCGACGGGGGGAACCTTGACAAGCGTGCCAGCTTCGAAATCGCCCGTCTCGGTCGAGATCTTGTCGACGAAGTCGAACCCCCAAGGCACGAATTCGCCGAAGGGAACCAGGTTCACCTTGTCGTAGCGGCTGAGGGCAACGCCACCCGGGGCAATCAGCTGGGCGGAATTGAGCGGCCGACCGCCGGTGGTGTGTGCGACCACGCCTAGCAACAGATGGGCCCGCGTGGCGCGCGCGAGGTTGTCCACCTCATTGTGGAAGCGCGAGTCGGAGTCATAATAAAGCGGCGCCGGGACCTCCGGCCAAACCACGACCGAGGGCGGCCGGGAGCGCTCCGCAAGGACGCCCTTTAACGTCAGCTCCGCCAGATGATCCTCCATGTGCGCGACCGACTCCGGTGTCCATACCTCGCTTTCCGACAGGTTCGGCTGCACAAGCAAAGCCGCCTCGCGGCCCGGTTCGGCCGCCGGCAAGGGTGGCAGCAAGGCCAGCAGCGGAAGCGCTAGCAGCCACAGCAGTTCGGACCGCGGCCGCCCCAACAGCGCCAGAGCCAGGGCCGTGCTCATCATGACAAAGACGAACGAGAGCCCGTACACGCCGGTGATCGGAGCCAAGCGGAGCGGAATCCCCATATCGATGCCAGCATTGCCCAGCGCGAGCCAGGCAAAGCCGAGCGAACCGTGAGTCGCCTCCACCGCCACCCACCAGGCCGCCACGGCCGGCACCGCCCACCAGCGGCGGATCAGAACCCCGGCCACGAGCGCGAACACGGCCAAATGCAATCCCTTGAAGGCGGCAAACAGAGCTTCGAGGGCCCAGGCGCCGACATCACCGACGCCGCCGTAGCGCGCCAAGTCATTCTCAATCCAGTAGCAGACGCCGAACCAGTAGACGAATCCGGCCGCCCAGCCGAGGAGAAACCGCCGTAATGGCCGTGGTTCGCACGCTACTGCCACGAGCAGCGGAGTGAGCGCGAACGTCGCCAGCCAGACAAAATTGAATCCCGGGAATGTGAACACCAGCAGCGCCCCGGTGGCCAGAGCTAAAATTGCGTTTAACACGCCGTTCGCCGCGCTTCCTCGTCGATCCGATCGGCCATGTAGGAACTGCGCACCAGCGGGCCGCTGAACACCATCTGGAAGCCGAGGGAAAGTCCGTATTCGCGATAACGCTCGAACTGTCGCGGCTCCACGTAGGCGGCCACCGGCAGGTTGCGGCGCGTGGGCTGAAGGTACTGGCCGATGGTGGCGACACCGGTTCCGGCCGCGCGCAGGTCGCGCAGCAGGGCTTCCACTTCGTCCGTCGTCTCGCCCAGACCCACCATCAGTCCGGATTTCGTCAGAACTTGGGGAGCATAGCTTCGCGCGAAGTCCAAAACGCGAAGCGATTGGGGGTAGTCGGCTTGCGGCCGCACCCGGCGGTAGAGGCGCGGCACGGTTTCCACGTTGTGATTGAAGACGTGCGGACCAGCATCGAGCACGCACGCTACGGCATCCAGGTCGCCCGAGAAGTCCGGCGTGAGTACTTCCACGCGGGCTCGAGGAACGGCGCGGCGCACCTCGCGGATGGTTTCGGCGAAATGCCGGGAACCGCCGTCCGCCAGATCGTCGCGGTTGACACTGGTGACGACGACATAGCGCAGGCTCATCAGGGCGGCCATGCGGGCGACGTTGGATGGCTCGGCCGGCTCGAGCCGCGCCCGGCCTTTCGGCACAGAACAAAAGCCGCAGGCCCGGGTACAACGGTCGCCCAGAATCATGAAGGTCGCGGCCTTGCGGTCGAAGCACTCGTGGATATTGGGACAGCGTGCCGATTCGCAAACGGTGTGCAAGCCGAGCTGCCTCAGCTCGCACTTCAACCGGTGCAACGATTCGAAATGCGTGCGAGGCTTGCGCGCCCACTCCGGCAGCCGCGGCCGAGATTGGTTCCCGATCTGGACCAGGGCGTCCGTCACGCTACTTGCGGACCGGGTGAAATCCCGCGTCTTCCAACTGGGTCTTGGCCCGCCCCATAGCTTGAGTGTCGGTGTATGGGCCTACTAAAACCCGCACCAGGTTGTTCGGGCCGGGGCTGAGGGTCACCGGAAATCCCTTGTCGCGGAGGCTCTGCAGCAGCGCTTCGGCCGACGTCCGGTTGGCGGTCGCAATCACCTGCCAGAACGAGCCCGGTGATGAATCCGCGGCCGCGGGCAAGTCGGCCAGCGTCGGCGGTGCCGAAGCAGGCTGCGTGGGGGTTTGGGCGGGCTGCGTGGCCGGTTGTGGGGGCACCTCGGACGGCGGCGTCGCCGATGTCAGATCGGCTCCAGGCTGGGGTGGCTGGTCCGCCGACACGGCCGGTGGCTGTGCCGGCGCCGGGCTAGCCGGTTCGGGTCGGGCATCCGGGGACTGCGGGGCCGAAGCGGCGGCTGCCTCTGCCTGCAGCTTCGCCGACGGCGCCGAGTTCCGGCCGACGATATAACCCATCGCAAAGGCCACGCCAAATAGCAACACGACAATAAAAAATCCGCTCAGCAATTGTCGGTTGCCCAACACCAACTCAAATTCGCGGGTTTCGTTGTTTTTCATGATTTCGAGGAGACTGGTTGATTACCGGCCGCCATTCGATCTAAGGCACGCTCCAATGATGTCAGTATATCCAGCGGTAACGGAAAAACAATAGTTGTATTTTTTTCAGTTCCAATTTCTACCAGCGTCTGCAAATAACGCAATTGAATGGCCGCCGGTTGCTTTTGAATCACTTCGGCCGCCATGCTGAGCTTTTCAGCCGCCGTATATTCGCCCTCGGCATGAATGATCTTGGCCCGGCGTTCGCGCTCGGCTTCGGCCTGCCGCGCAATGGCGCGGATCATCTGCTCGGCCAGGTCTACCTGCTTGACTTCCACCAGGGTCACCTTAACGCCCCAGGCGGCGGTTTGCTGGTCGAGGATCGACTGCAGGCGCACGTTGAGCTTCTCGCGCTGGCTAAGCAGTTCATCGAGCTCGACTTCGCCCAGCACGCTGCGCAGGGTGGTCTGGGCGAGTTGCGAGGTGGCGTAGAGGAAGTTGGACACCTCGACCACGGCCAGACGGGGGTCGATCACCCGGAAGTAGACCACGGCATTCACCTTAACGGTGACGTTGTCGCGCGTTACTACGTCCTGGGCCGGAACCTCCAAGGTGTCGATGCGAAGCGAGACGCGAACGATGCGGTCGACGGGCGCGAAAACCAGGATCACGCCGGGACCCTTGGGCTGCGAGAGCAGCCGGCCAAGCCGGAAGATGACGCCGCGTTCATATTCGCGGAGGATCTTGATCGAACTCAACAGATAAATCACGACGATCGCGACAAAGATAAGCGTTGCGTCACTCATGGCCGGCCTCCAGACGGATCGGGAACGGGTTCAACTGTGAGTTTGAGTTTATCAACGGCCGTAATGCGGACGCGCGCACCGGCAGTCACCGGGCGTAGAGCCACCGCGTCCCAATACTCGCCCCGCACCAGGACTTTGCCTTCAGGGGAAAGCTCTGTGATGGCGGATCCGGTGGCGCCGATCATGCCTTCGACTCCGGTTTCCACCTTATGACGCCTGGCGCGCACCACCAGCGAGAGCAACAGCAGGGTGATGGCGGAGAACGGCAACGCCAGGCCGATTGCGGTGCTCCACCGGATGCG
>JAGWQP010000005.1 GCA_028876805.1 Acidobacteriota bacterium
GAGGCCGTCGGCGGAGTCGCAGGAAGCCAGCACCGCCCGATGGATTGCTGGCATGAGGCTCGCCGGAAGTATGTTCTGATCGCCCTTGATCGCCGCCATCCCCACTGCGACCGTCCACGCATGGAGGTGCGTTTCGTAGTTGGCGGGAGCTCCGGCCACAATGCCATCGAAATCTTCCGGAAAACGCTGCGCTTCTTTGAGTCCCTGCCGGCCACCTGTCGAGCAGCCGTTCCAATAAGAGAGGCGGGGAGAACGACCATAATAGGCCCCGATGAGCGACTTGGCCTTGAGCGCGGTTTCGTGAATACCGCGATAACCGAAGTCGACGATTTTCTCGGGATGGCCGAGCGCAAAGCTGGCGCTGCCGCCCTTGTGCCCGCCATCGGTGGAGGCGGTGGCGTAGCCCTCCTTTAGAGCGGCAGCCATGGCCGGGTAGACGATGTTGCCGTTAAAACCGCCGTTGCCTACTTCTTCGAATTTGCCGTTCCAATCCGTATCGGGCAGCCAGACTTCGCTTTCGATATGGGAGTCGGCGGACGGTGTGAGCACGAGCGCGATGCGGCAGTGGGCCGGAGGCTCGACAGGAGGCGCCACCGGACCACCGCGACCGGCCTGCGCGGGAGCCTGTCCGTCGGGAGACTGAAAGGCGCCGGTGGGAACGGATTCCGCCAGGATGATCGTGGCATCGGTCAATGTCAGGGACTTCAGACTCTCGCACGTCCGGGCGGGCTGAGCAAAGGCGGCCGCTAAAGACACAGTGACACCCAGCACTAAAATAACGATGCGGATCAAGGTTCTCCCTCCTGCTTTGGCCTAATATGCTATCGCACGGCAACAGCGACTTCGAAGCACCAGACTGCTCGAGCTCAGCGGAAGTCTGCCTGCAGCTTGTCCAGTGCTGCGCTGCCGGGACACAGCTTTTCGTATGGGATCTTGACGAGCGCCTGGTCAGGGGTTTCGTTCAGCTCGTGGAGATCGGGAAGACTCTCGTCGATGTAGAGCAGGCCGGTCACGATCTCGCCTTTGCCCTGGCGTTCCTGCAGAAAGGCGGAGACCTTCTCGCGATCGGTCGGATCATAGTCCGGCGGTACACCTTTGAAAGCGACCACGCTGCCGTCGTGCATGGTGACGTTGACAGCGCCGTTGCGGCCGATCGTGGCCAGAATCTCCGAAGCCGGCGGCACGAAATCGGTTTCCGTTGCGGCGCGCGACTGCTGCCGGACGTGCAGGTAGCTTTTGGTGGAGCCCTCGTGATCGTTGAAGGTAACGCACGGAGACAGCACGTCCACCAGGGCAAAGCCGCGGTGAGTGATGGCGGCCTTGAGAATCGGCACGAGCTGTTCTTTGTCGCCGGAGAAGCTCCGCGCAATGAAGGTCGCCCCGAGGCTCAAGCCGAGCGCCACCGGGTCGATCGGAACCATCCGGTTGGGTTCCTTGCGCTTGCTACGAGAGCCGACATCGGCCGAGGCGGAAAACTGGCCCTTGGTGAGGCCATACACGCCGTTGTTTTCGATGACGTAGACGATTTTCAGATTGCGCCGGATGGCGTGGCACATGTGGCCGAGACCAATGGAGAGCGAATCGCCGTCGCCGGATATGCCGATGTAGGTGAGCTCGCGATTGGCCGCGTTGGCACCGGTAGCGATAGGCGCCATGCGCCCGTGCGCCGAGTTGAAACCGTGAGCACCGCTGACGAAATAAGCTGGGGTCTTAGAAGAGCAGCCAATACCGCTGAGCTTGGCGATCATGTGCGGAGCAAGCGATAGCTCCCAGAGGGCGCGGATGAGCGCGGCGGTGATGGAATCGTGGCCGCACCCCGCGCATAGGGTCGACATAGACCCTTCGTAGTCCCGAATCGTGAGCCCCAGCTCGTTGCGCTTGAGGCTTGGATGAACCGCGCTGGGTTTAGTGATAGACGGCACGGAGCTCCCCCATTTGAGTGGTAATTTGGTCGATTACGCGCTGCGCGCTCAGCGGAAACCCGCCGTACACCAGCACGGACCGCAGTTTTTCTTTGGGCACACCGGTTTCTATCGTCAGCAGCGAGCGTAGCTGCGCATCCCGGTTCTGTTCGACCACATAACAAATCTCGTGCTCATTCAGGAAAGCCTCCACGGTCTCATCGAAGGGGAAGCCGCGGACGCGGAGGAAATCAGCGGGGATGCCCCGCGCGGCCAGCAGATCGATTGCTTCACGGGTCGCGGCATCGCAGCCGCCGACGGTCACGATGCCGATACGCGCCCCCGGTTTGCGGATCACAACCGGCACTGGTACGAATCGCGCGGCGGCCCGCTGCTTATGCGCGAGGCGATCCATCACCTCCTGGTACTCGTCCGGGATCTCGGTATAAGCGCCGGTCTTGGTATGCCCAGAGCCGCGCACGAAGTAAGCGGCCTTAGGGTCAACCCCCGGCAGCGTGCGCGCCGCCACAAAGTTTTCATCTTCGTTGGTGAAGCGCAGGAAGCGTTCGATCTTTTCCAGTTCCTCGGCGCCGAGCACACGACCGCGGTCGGGTCTGTAGGAATCGTCCCAGGAAAAGCGCGGAACCACCCAATCGTTCATTCCAATGTCCAGATCAGTGAGGATGAAGACGGGCGTCTGAAAGCGCTCGGCGAGATCGAAAGCCTTGGGCGCGAACTGAAAGCATTCGAGCGGATTAGCCGGGAACAGCAGTATGTGCTTGGTGTCCCCATGCGAGGCATAGGCACACTCGAGAATGTCGCCCTGCTGCGTACGAGTGGGCATTCCGGTGGATGGCCCGACACGCTGCACATCGATGACAACGACCGGGATTTCGGCGTAATAGGCCAGGCCAAGCAACTCATTCATCAGCGAGATGCCGGGTCCGGCGGTGGAGGTGAAGGCCCGGGCGCCAGCCCAGGAAGCGCCGATCACCATGCCGATGGCTGCCAACTCATCTTCGGCCTGGAGGATAAGGTAATTGTTTTTGCCGGTTTCGGGATCGCGGCGGTATTCCTCGCAGAACTGCTTGAAGGCGTCCATCACCGATGTCGATGGGGTGATCGGATACCAGGCGGCGACGGTGGCTCCGGCGTAGACACAGCCGAGAGCCAGAGCCGTGTTGCCGTCGATGAGAACCTTGTCGCGATTCGCGTCCATCTTCTCCAGACGGAAAGGCAGCGGCTCGAAATGCTCCTTGGCGTAATCAAAGCCGAGGCGAAGCGCTTTGTGGTTGGAGGTGCGCAGCGTTTTCTTGGCGGCGAACTTTTCATCGAGCAGTTGGTCGACCACGCCCATGTCGATGTCGAGAACCGCGATCAAGGCTCCCGCGTACGCGATATTCTTCATCAGGACTCGTTCGCGCGGATCCCGAAACAGTTCATTGCACATCTGGGCCAGGGGCACACCGAGGAAGGTGACATCCTCGCGGTGGAGAGACGGGTCGAGCGGCCAAGTGGAATCGTAGAGCAGATAGCCACCTTTGCGGACTTCGCGGATGTCGCGGTCATAGGTTTGGCCGTTCATGGCCACCATCAGATCATAGTCAAGA
>JAGWQP010000532.1 GCA_028876805.1 Acidobacteriota bacterium
ACCGTGGTTTCCGGCAAGAATCAGCTCCTTACCCGCCAACTTGTTCGGTATTTTATCTTGCGGTTCTTTAAAAGAACGATTGACTCGGAAGTTCGATAGTGAAATTTCTCACAATGAGAGCTTCCCAGAACCCGACCCAGAGCCGGCTGAAATCACCCTGGGGTTTCTGCCTAGAGTTGCGCTTTGAGCACACCAACGTTGTTTGGCACACGGTAGGTTTCCCACACCGTATCGCCGTCGAAATCGAGGACCACGTAACCATGGGGGCTGTAGCCTTCCGTATCTTGCGGAATCCAGAAATTCGGACCGTCCAGCAGTTGCGCTTTGGGCGCTTGCGGCTGCGCCGGCAGGATCACCCACTGGTACACATCCGGGTGCGAGCCGGCAAGGTCGTCTCGAAACCCGGGGAAGCCGCCGTGTCCGATGCAACGGCCTTTGAATCCCCATTTGGGGTGCGGCTCATAGATCACCAGTCGGTGTTCGTGGCCCCAAAACCAGGCGTGAATTCGCTGGGTGTTGAGCAGGTCTGCCAAAGCCACTTGCAGGTTGGGGCCTTGGGAGTCGAGCTGGGAGAACGGCTGATGATGGGAAAACAAGAGGAGCTTCCGGGTGCCGGCGCCGGCGAGAATCGACTTCACCCACGCTACCTGCTTCTGGTCCAGATCGAAGTCTTCGTAGGCGGTGTCCAGGCAGATGAGGATCCAACTCGACTGGAGAGCAAAGCAACTGGCAGGCTGGTCGAAGAAGCTCGTCAGAGCCTGGAAATAGCCGTTGCCTCCCGAATACATTTCGTGGTTGCCGTTGAGCGCGCGGTTGAGGGTACCGGCGGGACGTTTGGGCCAGGTGCCGATCAGGCGGTCGCGGATCTCATCGTCTTCCCCGGAATAGTAGGTATCACCCAGGTGCAGCAGCACCTCGCAGCGGTCCAGGCCTTCGATCGACCGGGCGATGGCCGGTGCACCATAGAGCCCCGTTCCCCAATCGGCGAACAGGGCGATCCGTGCATTGTCGGCGATGGTTTGGGGGACCGGAGGAGGCGCCACCCACTCGGCTTTGGGTGGCTTGAAAATCACCTCCGGCGCCATCTGCAACCATCCGACAAGGTCGTCGTTGCTAAACTTCACCGACTGCACTTCGGGGGCGAAGCTCGCTCCAGCAGGCGTCGAAATCGTTTGCGCGGCCTGAACGGTCTCGACGTTGCCGCTGGCGGTGGCACGCTTCACCAGCAGGGTTTGCAGGCGGGAGGCCAGTTCATTCTGCGGCGTGTGCAGGATGGCGCTGCCCAGGGCTCCTTTTTTGAGAACCGGTTTCGCGTCCGAAGACAACATGCCGATGGCGTTATGCCACGCCGCGATCATGCCTTGCTGTTGCGCGCGATCGTCACCAGAGACGTGGGCAGTGGCTGCCTCGACGGCGTTATTCAACCGGTCAGGATTGCTCTGGAACGCTTCGAGAAGGGTCGGGTAAGATAAAACGGTTTGTCCAATGGCCATAGTCAAAAGTCCAGCATCCTCCGGGGTGTCTCGCCTCACTGTACGCGACGGAACTCACTAAGGAAATGATTTTTTAGCTCCGAGCGTTTCACGCGATCCAGCTGCCGGTGGGATGCCGGCGGAGCCGCGAACCCGACGGACCGTATACTAGCACTGGGAGAGCGGATGATCTTTGCCGATGGGGTGCTGGCGCGACGCATCGAGGCGGCCGAGGCAGCGATCGGGCGCGGGTGTACCGAAGGGCAGCCGGGCGCGGCGGTCCTCGAGGCTGGCGGCGGTGTGGCGATGTTTCTGGGACCGGAGTCGCCGCTCACGCGCGCGGTCGGAGTGGGCCTGAATGGGCCGGTACGAGAGTCCGAGTTGGATCGCATCGAAGCGTTCTTTCGCAGCCGGGGCGCCCGTGTCGCCATCGAATTGTGTCCACTGGCCGATCCCGGGCTGCTGGCTTCGCTCGCCGAACGCGGCTACCGGCCGACAGAGTTCGATAACGTTCTGGTAAAACCGCTCACCGGCGAGGAAATCTGGCCGACCCCGCGCGTGCGCCGCGCCCTGAATGGCGAACAGGACTTGTGGGCGCATACCGTCGGGCACGGATTTTTCGACCAAGCCGAGCTAACCACCGCCGAAATGGACGTAGGCCGCGCCATCTTTTCCATGCCCGGCGCTCTCTGTTACATAGCGTTCTCCCAAACCGGCGCGGCCGCCGGTGGAGGCGCACTCGCGCTCTCGAATGGCCTGGCGACGCTGTTCGCGGACAGCACCGTGGCGGCATTTCGCCGGCAAGGGCTGCACCGGGAACTGATCGCCGCCCGGCTCCATGAAGCTCTGGCGCAGGGCTGCGGATTGGCCACTGCATCCACACTTC
>JAGWQP010000533.1 GCA_028876805.1 Acidobacteriota bacterium
CCACCTCATAGCGATCTGCCCGCTCAGCACGACTAGCGCCTTGCCCTGGCAAAGCCGCTTATCCCCGCTTGCACCTAGGCAGCGTCCCAAAAGGCAGGTACCGTCAAGCACGCTGCAGTCGGCCTTAGTGGTTAGAGCCCGTGGGGTGCCATTACCACGCGGGTCCGCTTGCTATCGGCCAATGGTTTGATGGGGAGAGAGCCGCTGGCAGGCCGGAATCTCACCGACTGACGCTGCGCGTTGAGACTCGATCCGCTGGAATCAGCCGCGAACCGTTTATCCCACTTATCCCACGAAAACTGGTCCGTACCTCTCGTCGAGAGCCCCTCGTCGATAGCCCCGCGGAGAGAAGATCGCACGCCGTTCGGGTCGTCTTTTCATGTGCCGTCCCGGCCCTGGACCGGTCTCAGCCTAACCCCCGCACGATGGGCCCGCCACCGCAAAACGTACGATTTCTTCCCAAAGCGAGCGGTCCAAAGGCCTGCCCCCAGGCCGGTCTTCATTTGACAACACTTGCCCGCCGTTTTTATCATGAAAATTCAATCGGTAAACCGTTGTGGCGCTCCTTGGAGCGTCACCCTCGTACCCTAATGGCAATGACCGCGTCTGTTTTGTCTGGGACACACCACTATGATTAAGGTTGAAGGTCTAACGAAACGCTACGCCCGTACTGTGGCTGTAGACGACATCTCTTTTGAGGTCGAAAAAGGACAGATCGTCGGATTCTTGGGGCCCAATGGCGCCGGGAAGACGACGACCATGCGCGTGCTGACCTGTTTTCTGCCGCCGACCACCGGCAAGGTCACCGTAGCAGGGTTCGATGTGCAGGAAAACCCTATGGAGGTCAAGAAGCGCATCGGTTACTTGCCTGAGTCGCCCCCACTCTACCCGGAAATGGAGGTTATCGAATACCTCCGATTCGTCGGCAAGCTGAAAGGCATCCCCTCGACGGAACTTCGCAGCCGCGTTGATGAGGTGACCGAACGCTGCGCCGTAGCCGATGTGCGCACCCGTCTCATCAGCAAGCTTTCCAAGGGCTACCGTCAGCGCGTTGGCCTCGCCCAGGCCATCATTCACAATCCCGATGTGTTAATCCTTGATGAGCCCACGTCCGGTCTCGACCCCAAGCAGATCATTGAGACCCGTGAGTTGATCCGGTCGCTCGCCGGCGATCACACCATCATCCTGAGCACGCACATCCTCTCGGAAGTGGAGCATTCCTGCGAGCGCGTGATCATCATCAGCCAGGGCAAGCTGGCGGCAATCGACTCGGTGGCCAACCTCACTAATCGCCTGCGCGGCTCCGAGGCCGTGGCTTTGGAAGTGGAAGCCTCGAGCGGCCGCCCCAGTCCTGCCGACGTGCAACAGCGTCTCGGAACGGTTTCCGGCGTAAGAAGCGTGAGTCTGAAAGACTCCCGTAATGGCCGCCTTGTATTTGAAGTCGAGAGCCTGCAAGGCCGCCAGATTCGCAGCGACCTGGCGCGCACCGTGGTCAACGCCGGCTGGAATTTGAATGAATTGCGCTCCGTAGGCTTGAGCCTGGAGGACATCTTCCTGCAACTCACTGCCGCTGAACAAAAGGATGTGGAGCAACCCGAAGGAGTCCAAGCATGAGAAGCGTTTTCCTCATCTGCCGTAAAGAGCTCAACAGCTATTTCGCGTCACCGATCGCCTATCTGCTGATGGCGTTTTTCGCGCTGATTTTTGGGTTCGTCCTGTTTAACGCGACGCGCGACTTCATTCGGTACAGCTTCCAGATGCAGTTTCAAGGCGGCGGAGGCCCCATGAGCATCAATGACCAGATCATCACGCCGCTACTCGGCTTTACCAGCACCATCACCCTGTTTCTGGTGCCCCTTATTACCATGCGGCTGTTCGCCGAAGAAAAGCGCTCCGGCACCATCGAGCTGCTGCTCACCTCGCCGGTTACCGACCTGCAGATCATCCTCGGCAAGTGGCTCGGGGCCATGCTGCTGTTCCTGTGTATCCTCGCCATGTCGATGATCAACCTGGCGCTGCTCTTTGCGTGGGGCAAGCCCGATCTGAAACCGGTGCTGGTGGCATATCTCGGGCTAATTCTGCAAGGCGGGTGCCTGCTCGGCATCGGCGCCTTAATATCCTCGATGACCAAAAACCAGATCATCGCCGGCGGTGTTACGTTCTTCGTGGTCCTCCTGCTTTGGCTGTTGAGTTGGGCCACGGCGAACGATACGGGGGTTCTTTCTCAAGTGCTCAACTATCTGTCCATCGTCACCCATTTCGATAATTTTGCCAAGGGCGTAGTGGAAACCAAAGACCTGGTGTTTTACTTTTCCATGATCTTTTTCGCGCTGTTCATCACCTCGCGAGCCATGGAATCACTGCGGTGGAGGGCGTAAATGACGAACTGGATGAAAGCCCGGCAGACCAAGTACGCCGCGTACGCCAGCGTCTACATCCTGGTAATCCTCGCGGTTCTCGCGGCCGCAAATTTCCTGGCGAACCGCTACGACAAATCCTATGATTCGACTGCCAATAAGCAGTTCAGCCTGTCCGACCAAAGCGTCAAGGTGGTGAAAGGTCTCAAGAGCGATGCGCGCATCATCTACTTCGACGAGCAGTCGCGATTTGGATCGGCCCACAACCTGCTCGACCGCTATAGCAACCTGTCTCCGAAGGTGCGCGTGGAATACATCGATCCAGTGAGACGCCCGCAGGCGGCGAAGGCCGCCGGGTACTCGCGCGACACCACAATCCTGGTCGATAGCGGCCTGCGTAAGGAGGCGGCTAAGAGCCTGACCGAAGAAGAGATCACCGGCGCTCTCATTCGCTCCCTGAAATCGGGCGAGCGGAACGTGTGCTTCCTCTCGGTGGGCGGCGAACACAGTCTCGACGATCAGCAGGGCGGCGGTTTTTCAGCCCTGAAGACGCTCCTCGAACGAGATAACTACAAGACTCGAACGATTACTCCCAAGAGCAGCACTCCCGAAGCCGACAAATCCGTAACCATCGGCCAAAAGCCCGTTGGCAAGGTGGAGATTCCAAAAGATTGCACTGTGCTCGTGGTTGGCGGTCCGCAGGTGCCTTACACGCAAGCCATCATAGACGCAGTGAAGGGGTACATCGAAGGCGGCGGGCGCGTGCTTTTTATGCTTGACGACTCCTTGAAGGTCGGCCGCGAGCAACCCGCCCCGGACAGCCAGGAGCTTCTCAAACTATTGGCGGACTGGGGTGTAACCGTGGATAAAGATCTGGTGCTCGATTTGAGCGGGATTGGCCAGATTTTCGGATTAGGACCGGAGATCCCAGTAATCACTCAGTACGAATCCCATGTCATCACTCGTCCGCTGCAGGGTATCCCGTCGGCCTTCCCGCTCGCGCGCTCGCTGGATGTGAAGTCCGCTGGGAACTCCACAGTTGAGAAGCTTTTCGGAACGACCGACAACAGCGTGGCCGTGTCCGAGCTCCCAGCTAACGGCAGGCTTGGGAACAAGGAACTCGAAAAAGCCAAGAAGGGCCCTCTGACACTGGCCGCCGCGGGGACCGTCTCCTCGGGAGCCACCAAGGGCCGGTTCATCGTGACAGGCACCTCTCAGTGGGCGGTGAACAGTCTGGCAGGTTCGGGCCGGCTTGGCAATCGTGATCTATTCTCCAACATGATCAACTGGCTCGCTTCGGATGAAGACCTCATCTCCATTCGCCCCAAGGAGCCTGCGAACCAGCCGCTCAATGTGAACGCGCGACGAGCCTCTATGATGTTCTGGCTCAGCGTGGTGTTCTTCCCGATGGCCGTGGTGGGCATCGGCCTTGGTACGTGGTGGAAGCGGAGGTGACGATGAAGCCGAACGGACTGCTCGTAGCCGTCGGCCTTATGGTTGTTCTGGGCGGCTTGACGTGGTGGTCAAACAAGAGGCAGGCGTCGGCCGGCAAATCCGCCGACACCACCACCAAAGTCCTCTCGATCCCAGCGGATCAGGTTCAGGAAATCCGGATCAAGCGCCCCGATCAGACCATCGATCTCAAACGCGACAGTAGCAAGTGGCAGATCACGCAGCCTCAACCGCTGCCCGCCGACTCGGATACGGTTAGCTCGATGACAACGACGCTTTCCGGGCTGAACGCGGACACAGTGGTGGAAGCCAAGGCGACTGACTTGGCCCCCTACGGCCTTCACAAACCCACCCTTGAACTCGAGATCGTCAAAAAGGACGGGAAGACCGACGATCTGATGATTGGCGATGAAACCCCGACGGCCTCGGGCAGCTACGCCAAGCTGGCCGGCGACCCGCGCGTCTTCACCATCGCCAGCTATAACAAGACCAGCCTCGACAAACCCCTCAACGATCTGCGCGACAAGCACCTGCTGACCTTCGACTCGGGCAAGCTTACCCGCGTGGATCTGGAGGTGAAAGGTGCCACTCTCGAATTCGGCAAGAACAACCAAAATGAGTGGCAGATCCTGAAGCCGCACCCGCTGCGGGCCGATGGATCGCAGGTCGACACTCTCGTCAACAACCTCAAGGACGCCAAGATGGACTTGTCCGAGGACCAGAAGGCGTCGACCTCCGCTTACGGCTCAGGGACCAAAGTGGCCACGGCCACCGTCACGGACTCGAGCGGGAACCAGACGCTGGAAGTTCACAAGAAGGGCGACAATTACTATGGCAAGAGTTCGGTGGTGGTTGGACTCTTCAAAGTAAGCGCCGACACCGGCAAGGGACTCGACAAGGGCCTTGACGATTTCCGCAATAAGAAGCTGTTCGATTTCGGTTACAGCGATCCGTCGCAAATGGTCGTGCAAGGCGTGGCCTACACGAAAAGCGGCGATAAGTGGATGGCCGGCGCCAAGACCATGGACAACACCACCGTGCAGAACCTGATCGACAAGCTCCGCGATCTCACCGCGACCAAGTTCGCCGAAACCGGCGGCGGCACCAAGGATTTCGAGGCTGCCGTGACCTCCAATGGCGGCAAGCGGACCGAGAAGGTCACGATCACCAAACAAGGGGATCAATATTTCGCGAATCGTGAAAACGAGACGGGCATCTATGTACTGGAAAAGATGGCCGTCGAAGACCTGCAAAAGGCCGCCTCCGGCGTGAAAGAGGCCGCCGCACCCGCGCCGGCTAAGAAGAAATAGCTCGTGAATGGTCTCCTCACCGACCTCTACGAGCTAACCATGGCGGCCGGCTACTTCGAAGCCGGCAAGACTACTGAGCGGGCCACCTTCGAACTGGCGATTCGCCGCCTTCCGCCGCGCCGCAATTTTCTGCTCGCGGCCGGCCTCCCCCAGGTAGTCGACTACCTGCTCAATTTGAGTTTCAGCTCCGAGGAAGTGGCGTACCTTCGCGGCCTGCCGCAGTTCAGCAACGCTTCGGCTGCGTTCTTCGATTACCTCTGCCACTTCCGTTTTACCGGCGATCTTTTCGCCGTGGCGGAAGGCACTCCGCTGTTTGCCGGCGAACCCTTCCTCACCCTTCGCGCGCCGATCATCGAGGCGCAGATTCCCGAAACGTACCTGCTGTCGGCCGTCACCTTCCCCACCTTGGTGGCCGGCAAAGCGGCTCGATGCGTGGCGGCGGCGGGCGGCCGTCCCGTGATCGAATTCGGAACCCGACGCGCCCACACGGCTGAGGCGGGCGTCCTGGCCGCCCGCGCCGCGTATCTGGGAGGATGCGCCGGCACCAGCAACTCCCTGGCTGGCTTTCGGTACGGCATCCCGGTGAAGGGCACGGCGGCTCACTCCTGGGTCATGTCGTTCTCGAACGAGACCGAATCGTTTCGCCAGCTGCAGCGGGTCTTCGGGGACAATACGACTCAGCTCATCGACACTTATGACACGGTGGAAGGCGCCCGCCGGGTCGCCCAGCTCGGCCGACCTATCCAGGGCGTGCGCATTGATAGCGGTGACTCGCTCGCTCTTTCCCGTCAAGTGCGCGCCGTCCTCGATGCCGCCGGCCTCCCCGACACCGAGATCATGGTGACCGGCGATCTTGACGAGTATCGTATCCGGGACCTCGTGGCTGCCGGCGCGCCCGTCGACTCCTTTGGAGTAGGCACGCAACTGGCCACTTCGGGCGATGCGCCATACCTGAACGCCACCTACAAAATGGTTGAACTCAATATCGGCGGCATCAACCGATTCACTACCAAGCTCAGCGAGGATAAGATTTCGCTCCCTGGGTCCAAACAGGTCTTTCGCGATTCCGAGCGCGATGTGCTTGCCCGCTCCGGCGAATGCGGCAGGGGCGAGGCGCTGCTTCGCCCGGTCCTTTTGGGCGGCCGCTTGATCGAACCACTCCCAACTCTGGAGGACGCCCGCTGCCGTGCTGCTGAATCGTTGGCCCGGCTGCCACAGCCCCTGCGAGAATTGGAAGTGGCCGAACCCTGGCCCATGGTCCAGAGCCCCGAATTGCGGGCGCTGATCGATCGGACCCGGCGCAACCTGACTCCCTGAGATACGGCCATGAAGACGGTTTTCGTCGACGTCGACACACAGCTCGATTTTCTTTATCCGGCAGGCGCTTTGTATGTTCCGGGCGGCGAGCGCATCGTGTCCGCCATCGCATGCCTGAACCGCTACGCGGCCGGCCGTGGGATGCGGGTCGTTTCCACCGCCGACGCTCACGCCGAAAACGACCCGGAATTTGGCGCTTGGCCGCCGCATTGCATCGCTGGAACTGCTGGCCAGCAC